>NZ_CAAAFR010000159.1:0-8181 GCF_900634745.1 Protofrankia symbiont of Coriaria ruscifolia | reverse complement strand
CCGCGCCCGTGCAGCGCGCCCTGCTGGCAGGCGACGACGTGACGGGCGCGTCGGTCTTCCAGATCGAGGAGGACCTCGACACCGGTCCGGTCTACGGGACGCTGACCGAACCCATCGGCGCTCATGACACCGCCGGCGACCTGCTGGAACGGTTGGCCGAAGCCGGTGCCCGGCTGCTCGTGGCGGTGCTGGACGGGATCGGTGACGGATTGCTGCAGGCACGGCCGCAGCCTGCCGACGGGGTGTCGATCGCGCCGAAGCTCAACGTCGCCGACGTGCGGATCGACTGGTCCGCACCGGCCTACCGCGTCGACCGGCTGATCCGGGCAGCCACTCCGGCGCCTGGCGCCTGGACGACGTTCCGTGACCACCGGATCAAGCTCGGCCCGGTGCGTCCGCCGGCAACGGCGAGAGAAGCCGGTGCCGGGCTGCTGGTTCCCGGCCAGATCGCCGTCCCCGCTGGTCACGGGGAGATCGGGGTGGGAACCGGCAGCGGGATCGTGCTGCTCGGCGAGGTGCGTCCCGAGGGCCGTCCCACGATGGCCGCCGAGGCCTGGGCACGCGGGGCCCGCCTCGCCGACGGCGAAAGGTTCACGTGAGCCCGGCCGCCGGTACCGCACGGGCGCGGCCACGGACGTCCCGGGTCGATCCCGCCCGGATGCTCGCCTGGGAGGTCCTGCGGGCCGTCGACGAGCGCGGCGCCTACGCGAACCTGCTGCTGCCGGCCCTGCTGGCGCAACGCCGGCTCCCTGCCCGGGACCGGGGGTTCGCCACCGAGCTGACCTATGGCACCCTGCGTGCCTCGGGTGTCCTGGACGGGTTGCTCGCCACGGTCGCCAACCGTCCGGTGGACGCCGTGGACCCGCAGGTACGGGACGCGTTGCGCCTGGGCGTCTACCAGTTGCTGCACACCCGGGTGCCGGCGCGGGCCGCGGTCGCCTCGACCGTCGACCTGGTCCGCCGGACCAGTGGCGAGCGGCCGGTACGGTTCGCCAACGCGGTGCTGCGCCGGGTCGCCGCCCGGGTGGCCGAGACCGGCGGTGATCTCGCGGTGCTGCTGTCGGCGCCCAGCTATGACGACGACCCGGTCGGCCATCTGGTGACGGTCACCTCCCATCCCCGCTGGGTGGTCGAGACGTTCGCCGCGGCCCTCGGCGGCGACCTCGCGCAGACCCGCGCGGCGCTGGAGGCCGATGACCAGCGTCCCTGCACCCACCTGGTCGCCCGTCCCGGCCTGATCGACCGGGACGGGTTGCTGCGAGCGGCTCGGGATGCCGGTCTGGCTGCCGAGCCTGGTCCGTGGTCGCCGTACGCGGTCCGGCTGGCCGGTGGGGATCCGGGGCTGCTCGCGGAGGTCTCCGCCGGCCGCGCCAGGGTGCAGGACGAGGGCAGCCAGCTGGTCGTGACAGCGTTGTCGAGAGTGGCGACGGTAGGGGCGGACACCGGGGTGAGCGTCGATCTGTGCGCCGGTCCGGGCGGCAAGACCGCTCTGCTGGCGGGCCTGTTGCCGCGGACCAGGCTGGTCGCGGTGGAGCCGCGGGCCACCCGGGCCCGGCTGGTGGCGGGTGCGGTGGCGGTCCCGGTTGCCGGCGCGGCGGGAGGCCCGGTGGCCGGCGTGTCGGGGAGTCCGGTTGCCGGCACGACGCCGGGCCGGTCGAACGTGACGGTGGTGCAGGCTGACGGGCGCGCAGCGCCGCTGCGCCCGGGGAGCGTCGACCGGGTGCTCGCTGACGTGCCCTGCACGGGTCTGGGGGCGCTGCGTCGTCGGCCGGAGGCTCGCTGGCGCCGGACGCCGGCCGAGGTCGTGCCTCTGTCGTTCCTGCAGCGGGAACTGCTGGTCGCCGCCGTCGAGCTGGTGCGTCCTGGTGGGGTGGTCGCGTATGTGACCTGTTCGCCGCACCCGGCCGAGAGCACCCAGGTCGTGACGGATGTGGTGGGGCGCCACGGCGGCGTGTCCGTCCTGGATGCGCGGGCGTACTTGCCCGAGGTGGAGGCTCTTGGTGACGGCCCGTTCGTGCAGTTGTGGCCGCACCGGCATGGCACCGACGCGATGTTCCTGGCCCTGCTGCGCCGGCTTTAGGGTTTCCGGCTCTGGGTTTCCGGCTCTGCCCTGCCGGCCCCGGGGGCAGAGCCGGGCATGCGATGGTCAGGAGACCTGACTCTTGACGCAACCGTTGGGGCCGCATGCGATGGCTCGCCAGTAGTGGGTGCCGTTCACATCCCAGCTCAGGGCCCCCCAGATGTAGCCGGTACCGGTGTCGGAGCACCAGCTGCCGGAAGGCGCGTCGCCGATCGACGCCGTCCGCCCAAGATCATTGCCCTGCCTGGTGCTGCCGGCCTCCCCGAACACGTTGGTCTTGCCGTTGCTCTCAAGGTTGGCCAGGCGCACGAGCAGCGTGTTCTGCTGCTGCCAGACCTCGACGCGAGCCCCCGGGCCGGCATTCTGTTCCCGGAGGGACCAGGGGGAGGACGGCTGGCCGCACAGGTCCTGGGCCTGTGCGGGCGCGGCCACCACCGACAGGCCGACCGTCAGCGCGGCGGCGGTCACCAGCGTCGTCAGGATCGTGGCCTGCCGGCGCCGCGACGCCGACAGGCCACGGGGGTTGATACGCACCATTCGCAATCCTTTCTCGACCCGGGGACAGCGGACGTAGAGCAGTCACGTCCATACCTTGCGCGTCCGTTCCGGTCCGGGAAGTTCCCGTGCGATGTCCATGGCAGACGCGTGACCACCACGTTCACCCCCTCCGGGTTCGTCCGGACCCGGAGGAATGCCCCATGTCCTCGGTGCCACGGACGTCCCACGACGTGATGACGGCTGCGCGGCCCGCGTCGTGACCCCGACCGGGGTCGGACCCCGGAAACCGGATCCGTTGCCGGTGGGGCGAGCAGGTGTGGCGACAGGTGTCGGATGCCATGGCCGGACGTCTCACCGAGCCGCCGAAGGTCCTCCCGCGGCTCGACATCCACAGTGGGTCCGGCCTGGTCGATACGCTCGCTGGCGTGGCAACCGCGCAGATCTACCCGAGCCTGCTGGCCGCCGACTTCGGGCGGATCGCCGAAGCGGCATGTGTGGTCGAGGGGCACGCCGACTGGCTGCACGTCGACGTCATGGACTACCACTTCGTCCCCAACCTGGCGTTCGCGCCGGACACGGTGACCGCGTTGCGCAAGGTCACCACCATCCCGCTCGACTGCCATCTGATGATCGACGATCCGGACCGGTGGGCCGCCGGCTACGCCGAGCGGGGTGCGGCGAACGTGACCATCCACGCCGAGGCCGTCACCGATCTGCCTCGCACGACCGACGCCATCCGGGCCGCCGGCGCGCGCACCGGGCTCGCGGTCAAACCGGCCACTCCCGTTGAGCGCTATGCCGATGACCTGCACCGTTTCGACCTGCTGCTGCTGATGACCATCGAGCCCGGGTTCGGCGGCCAGAAGTTCATGGACGAGGTCCTGCCGAAGATCGCGGCGGCCCGGCGGCTGCTGGACGACCGCGGTCTGGACCTGTGGCTGCAGATCGACGGCGGGGTCAACGCCGACACCATCGAGCGGGCCGCGCAGGCCGGGGTGGACGTGTTCGTCGCCGGCACCGCCGTCTACGGTGCTGCCGATCCTGCCGCGGCGCTGGAGGCGCTGCGCGCGCAGGCGCTGGAAGCCTCCCCGCGGCTGGTGGCACCGGTCCTCGGGAAGAATTGAGTGGCCGTGGCGGCGGACGGTGGGGCGGATGCGGGACGCCGGGAACCACCCGTCGGTACGTCAGACACCGAGACACCTGGTGTTGAGACATCAGACGTCGACGTGCCAGACGGCGAGGATGTTCGGTGGCTGCGGATGGCGATCGAGATCTCGTGGCGCTGCCCGCCGTCACCGAGCGCGTTCTCGGTGGGCGCAGTCATCGTCGACCGATCGGTGGGCGCGACGGCGGACGCGTCCGCACGAGTGCTGGCGACCGGTCACTCCCGCGAGCTCGACCCGCATGACCACGCCGAGGAGGTCGCGTTGCGCAGGCTCGCGCGGCTCGCCCGGCCAGACCCGCCAGACCGGTCCGACGGACCGGACTGGGCCGACTGGGCCGACCGGGCCGACCGGGCGTTGCCGAGCGGCCCGCCGGCGTCCGCCAGCTCGCTGACGCTCTACAGCTCGCTGGAGCCGTGCAGCGCCCGGGCGTCGCGGCCCCGGACGTGCACCGAACTGATCATCGAGGCGGGGATCCGCCGGGTGGTCTTCGCCTGGCGTGAACCCGAGGTGTTCGTCGACTGCGAAGGCGCGGAGATCATGCGGCGTGTCGGTCTCGACGTCGTCGAGGTTCCAGGTCTCGCCGCCGCGGTCCGGGCGGTCAACGCGCATCTGCTCACGTGAAGTGCTCGCATGAAGTGATCATGTGAACTATCCGGCGAAGCGGCCACGTGAATCTGGACTAAGCGTGATTAGAACATTGCTTTCCGGTATCGAGTGAGTTTTCTTGCACCTGTGCCGTCTCCATGTGCAAGACTTGGTCAGGTAGTTAGCAGCATGCGCGCTCCGGGGTCGGTGAAACTCCGAGCCGGCGGTGACAGTCCGCGACCCGTCCGCAGCCAGCGGGCGGCTGACCCGGTGAAATTCCGGGACCGACGGTGAAAGTCCGGATGGGAGGACGCGCGCGGGTGTGTGCCGCCCGGCGGTTCCAGATCCGTCGACGGCCCGTGCCGGCGCCATGTGCCGGACGTGTCCCGCGTGATCGCCTCTGTCTCGGACGTGGTGCCGAGACGAGAGGGCACGCCAGGAATGTTCACCGGCATTGTCGAAGAACTCGGCGTAGTCGCGGCCGTCCAGCCGCGGCCGGCCGCGGCCCGACTGATCATTGATGCTACGAAGGTGCTCGAGGACGTCAGCGAGGGCGCGTCCATCGCGGTCAACGGGGTCTGTCTGACCGTCACCAGTTGGTTTCCTCGCGGCGACGGGCAGGCGTTCGCCGCCGACGTCATGCAGGAGACGCTCGACCGTTCGGCCCTGGGCGGCCTGTCCGCCGGTGACCGGGTCAACCTGGAACGTCCCGTGCGCCTTGCCGACCGCCTCGGCGGGCATCTCGTGCAGGGGCATGTGGACGGCGTCGGCGCGGTACTCGAACGCCGGTCCAGCACATCCGCTACATCTGCGACGGCCTCCGGTGACGCGACAGAGCATGATCGCGTCACCTTCGGCCCGGACACGCAGTGGGAGATCGTGCGCATCGGCCTGCCGCCGGGTCTGGAGCGCTATCTCGTCGAGAAGGGATCCGTGACCGTTGACGGCGTCAGCCTGACGGTCGTCGAAGTCGTCACGGCGAGCGCGTCCACGCCCGCCTCGTTCACGGTGAGCCTGATCCCGACGACGTTGCAGGCAACGACTCTTGGCCGGCGGGCGGTGGGGGAGCGGGTCAACCTCGAGGTCGACGTCCTGGCGAAGTACGTCGAGAAGCTCGTCACCGCGGGGGACGCGACCGGCGCCGGTTCGTTCACCACGCCCATCATCCACAGCGGGAGCAGGCAACTGTCATGATCACATCTTTGTCAGTCGGTGACGCGCGTTTCGCCCCCGTCGAGGAGGCGGTCGCGCAGATCGCCGCTGGACGACCGGTCGTCGTTGTCGACGACGCCGACCGGGAGAACGAAGGCGATCTGATCTTCGCGGCGGAGAAGGCCACGCCGGAGCTGTTGGCTTTCATGATCCGTTACACGTCCGGAGTGGTCTGCGTACCCATGGACGGAGCCGACCTCGACCGGCTCGAACTCGATCAGATGGTCCCGCACAACACCGAGCGGATGGGTACCGCGTTCACCGTCTCCGTCGACGCCCGGGCCGGGGTGACGACCGGTATCTCCGCGGCCGACCGGGCGCTGAGCATCAGGCTGCTCGCCGACCCGGCGACCACCGTCGCGCATATCACCAAGCCCGGCCACGTGTTCCCGCTGCGCGCGAAGGCCGGTGGGGTGCTGCGGCGCCCCGGCCACACCGAGGCCGCGGTGGACCTGGCGAGGCTCGCGGGGCTGCGTCCCGCCGGGGCCATCTGCGAGATCGTCAACGATGACGGCACCATGGCCCGCCTGCCGGAACTAGCGAAGTTCGCCGAGGAACACGGACTGCTGCTGATCTCCATCGCCGATCTGGTGGCGTACCGGCGGCGCAGCGAACAGCACGTGGAGCAGGTCGCCAACACGAGGATCCCCACCCCCTACGGGGAGTTCCGTGCCTTCGGCTACCGCAGCGTCATCGAGGACGTGGAGCATGTGGCGCTGGTCAGGGGCGACATCGGGGACGGCCGTAACGTGCTGGTGCGGGTGCACAGCGAATGCCTCACCGGTGACGTCTTCGGTTCCCGCCGCTGCGACTGCGGGACACAACTCGACGCCGCGCTACGCATGATCGCCCAGGAGGGGCGGGGTGTGGTCCTCTACATGCGGGGGCACGAGGGTCGCGGCGTCGGCCTCATCCACAAGCTGCGCGCGTACCAGATGCAGGACGCCGGGCACGACACCGTGGACGCCAACCTCGCTCTCGGCCTACCGGCGGACGCGCGTGACTACGGCACGGGCGCCCAGATCCTGGTCGATCTCGGCGTCCGGACGATGCGGCTGCTGACGAACAACCCGACCAAGCGGGCCGGTCTGGAAGGCTACGGCCTGGAGATCGTCGAACGGGTCGGGCTGCCGGTGAACTTCACCCCGGAGAACCTGCGCTACCTCACCACCAAGCGGGACCGGATGGGGCACGACCTGCCAGGCCTGCCGAAACTGCCGGGCCTGCCGAAGGCCGGGGGAGTCCGCGCAGACGTCCCGCTTCACTGCGTCGGGAGCGCGACTACGAGCGCGGGCGCGGGCGTGAGCCGCACGGATGCGGATCCGGTGGTGACGGACGAGGATCTGATGATGGCGGATGTATGTCAGGGCGAGTCGGCATGAGCGGTTATGGTTTGCCGGCGCCATTGGTCCCAGATGGCGCAGGTCTGCGGTTGGCCGTTGTGGCAACCCGCTGGCACGGCGAGATCACCGACGCCCTCGTCGACGGCGCGCTGCGGGCGGCCAAGGACGCCGGTGTCACCTCCCCGGTGCTGGTCCGGGTGCCCGGCGCGGTCGAACTGCCCGTCGTGGCGGCGGCCCTGGCCGTGAACCATGACGCGGTGGTGGCATTGGGCGTGGTGATCCGTGGTGGCACCCCGCACTTCGACTACGTCTGCCAGTCGGTGACCGAGGGGCTCACCCGGGTCGCCCTGGATAGCGGGGTCCCGGTGGGTTTCGGCGTCCTGACCTGTGACACGGTCGAGCAGGCGCGGGATCGTGCGGGTCTGCCCTCCTCGACGGAGGACAAGGGACGCGAAGCCACTTTCGCCGTGCTGGAGACCGCGAACGTCCTATGGGAACTGCGCCACAGCTAGACCGTGGTCGAGCCGTTGGACCGTGGTTGGACCGAAGGCGGCGCGATCGTGCTTCTGCGCGCCGCCGGAGAACGTTGTCGAACCGCAAAGGCAGGCTGCCCGCGGGAACCTCCTCGGTTCAGCAACCCGCTCCAAGAACTTCCCATAACCGGCAAGATCAGCAGTGAGATGAAGAAGAAGTAGAAGAAGCGAAGCACTGGCGCTGAGTCGCCGGGCGAGCATGCGACGGTGAACTTATCGGTTAGTCTCCTGGAGAGATCGAGATAAGCGGTTCGCGACCACATAGAAGTCGTATTGAAATAATTTGATTATTAGAGATCGGGCTTGCGGGCCGTGATCATGTAGTTCCATTCGCCGTGGAAATCGTGCCGCTTGAACGGGATCTCCTCCTGTTCCTTTTTAGATAGCTTGATCCCTGCCGGGTAGTCGGCTGGATCGAGTGCACACCGGACGACGAGGCCCGTCGTGGTGGTCGTGTTAGCGATGAGGCTCACCACGGTCTCGTAGGTCGTGAGCGGCCGGCCGCGCCAGTTGACGCTGATGTACGAGAACAGCCTGTGCTCAATCTTGTTCCACTTCGAGGTCGCTGGCGGGAAATGACAGACCGTGACCTCCAGGCCCAATACCAGGAACTTAATGTCTGATCGTATAGGTTTGGTGGGTGCCGAGACGTGGTCAGGTCAGGGAGAAGCCCGAGGACCGGTTGGTGGACCGGGTCGGGTTGGGGGTGCTGGCGGCGCGGTTCCCGGACGCGCTGGTCGACGAGGTGGTCGCGGCGACCGGGC
>NZ_CAAAFR010000158.1:0-22327 GCF_900634745.1 Protofrankia symbiont of Coriaria ruscifolia | reverse complement strand
CGTCACAGTCCTGATCCGAACCTAAAATTCCTGGTATTGCCTCCAGGCCGGTCTCGGCGGCGAACCTCGCGAGTTCCCGCTTCCACAGCCAGACCGTGTTCCCGTTCGACCCGCCACAGTCGGCGGTAATCATGAGCCGCTTGGCGTCCGGATACTTCTCCCGACCCATCCCGTACCACCACTTCTCGATGGTCGCGACCGCGAACTGCGCAGTGTCATTGGTGACCCCGACCGAGACCCACGCGGAGTTGTCAGCAAGGTCGTAGACGCCGTAGGGAATAGCTTTCCCGTCGGCAAGGTAAGGAAAGTCGTAGGCATTCACCTCGACCGGTTCGCCCTTGCGGTGCCACTCCCTGCCGCCCTGCTGGAACGCTCCGACCAGCTCCTTCTTCTTCGTGTCCACGCTGATCACCGGGTCTCCGGCAGCCATAAACTCCGCCGCGGCGGCATTGATGTGGCGGAACTGGGCGTCACGATCCGGGTGCCCGCGGCCCTCATGCCTCTTACGTGTCCCCTGAAGGCTGTACCCCATCGACTTCAGCATGAAGGCCACCACAGCGTGACTGGCCGGATGTCCCATCCCGGTCAACTCGATTGCAAGCTTCCGGGTCGCCTTCGTCGTCCACCGCAGCGGGGTCATCGGATCCCCACGGCTTTCCGGCTCAACCAGCCCGTCGAGAGCCTCGACGATTTCCGGATCGGACTCCTCGAGCTTCTTGCGACCGCCACCCACCGCACGCACCCGGCCGGTGGGCCCTAGCGACGGGTCGGCGGCCTCCTCCATCCCCCGCTTGATCGTGTTTCGGGCCGCACCCGTTGCGCGGGCAACAGCCGCAATACCACCATGACCCCACGAATCCGCCTCAGCGCCCATCGCGATCCGCCATCGCCGCTCATCCAGATGGGGCCTCTGCATTTCCAGCCGGGCCCTCATCGCGACAAACTTCGCCGAATTCTCGTCCACCACGACTGTAACCCTACTGAGGCAATCACAGGAGAATCACAAGATCAGATCAAATAGTCAAGTTATTTAATTACGATTCCTATGTCCACCACAATGACGCCGATCCGCTTCAACTTCCCGGATACGATACGACCTTGATCGCAGTGCTATCGGCGGTCTGCGGCTCCGCAGTCTGGTCAGATTCACGAATGATCGCTATCGGGCGGCTGTGGATGAGCTCAAGGCCGCCGGTCTCGTCCGACCGGGGCGCGGTCGGGGTGGCACGCTAACGCTCGCGTTCGGTCATGTGCGCGAGACCGCGACCGCACGCGGACGGGTTCGTGCCAGCGGCCAGTGGTCGCGACCCGACGTGGTCGCGGTCGAGGTGTGGAGCTCGCCCCTGCTACCCGATGTTGAGCTCACGATCTCATCCTTCGAGATCAAGAGGGCGTCGGAGGCCAACCGGTTGGGGTCGCTCCACGAGACGGCGGCTCATGGCCGGTGGGCGCACCACCCAAGTCTCGTCGTCGAAACAGCCTCGGTCGAGGATGAGTTTCCGCTGCACGATGACATCTTGTTGGAACTCGACAGACTGAAGCTGGGTCTGTACACGATGTACAACCTTGGTGACGGAACTTTCCGCGTGGAACAGCACGTTTTTCCGCCGCGGCAGACACCTGATCTAGGCGACCTGCACAATTTTCTTGATCACTTCTTTTCGGAGGGCGAGATGCTGCTGAAGAAGTACCGGCAGGCGATCGGACGCTAAATGGGTGCCGGTCCGACGAGGACGCCGCGTCTGTCATGCAGCTGTCCGGAGTCGGCGGCGACAACGCAGCGACGCACCCGGGTCGCTCTGGACACCGGGGTTCCAGTGGGTTTCGTCGTCCTGACCTGCGACACGCTCGAGCAGGCGCGGGATCGCGCGGGCCCGCCCTCCTCGACGGAGGACAGCGGCCGTGAAGCCACCTTCGCCGTGCTGGAGACCGCGAACGTCCTGCGGGAACTGCGCCACGGCTGAACCGAAGGACACAGCCGGACCGAAGGCGTCGCGATCGTGGTCCTGCGCGCCGCTGGCGGTCCCGACCGTGGCCGAAGTTTAAGGTGCGGACATGGGGAAACACAGTGGGACTCCGCCGAAGTGTCCGCGGTGCAGCGGTAGAGGAACGATCGAGGTCACTCGGGACGGCAAGGAAGGCGGCAAGGCACAAAATGTGACCTGCTCGCTGTGCAACGGCTCCGGAAACGCATGAGAGGCATATGAAACGCGAGGACTTCGTCCCGGATGTGATCTGGGTCAGACGCGCGGACGGGTGGATGGTCCCGCTGAGCAGGGCAGAGAATCCCGAGGAATGGTTGAGAATCGTCAACGACGACGATGCGGTCGTCACCCAGGCCGACGACGGGACGAACGAGTACGACGGCAGGGGGATTGTTCCGACCAGTTCCAGCAGCGCACCGTCCGTCATGGCGGAGATGCTCGACCTGCTCGACGTGACAGTGGGAACCGATGTCCTCGAAATCGGTACCGGCACCGGATACAACGCCGCTCTCCTCGCCGAACGAGCCGCTCCCGGACACGTCACCACGATGGAGATTGATCCCACGATCGCCGCGCACGCCCGGCAGGTCCTGGAGCGGACGGGGTATCCGGTCACGGCCATCACCGGTGATGGCACTCGCGGGTATCCCGAACACGCCCCCTACGATCGGGTGATGGCTACGGCCAGCGCGTTACGGGTTCCCTATGCCTGGGTCGAGCAGACCCGACCCGGCGGACGGATCGTTCTTCCGCTGGTCGGTGGTTTCGGGTGCGGAGCATTTCTGCGCCTGACCGTCGACCGCAACGGCAGCGCCCAGGGCCGGTTTCATGGCGGGGCATCGTTCATGCGTCTGCGTAACCAGCGGGACGACGAGGCACTGTGGGAGATATGGGACACGGCTGACGCCGAGGCCACCACCACCGGACTGTTCCCGCGTGAACCGTTCACCGACTTCGAGGCGGCCTTCGCCCTCGGTGTCAGACTTCCCGGCTGGGTCACGGGAGAAAGGAACGACAGCGACGGCAGCACGATCCTCCTGATGTCGCATTTCGATTCCGGATCCTGGGCCACGGTGACGTCCGGGACTGACGGGCACAAGGTGTACCACTACGGGCCACGTCGACTGTGGGAGGAACTGGAAGCGGCGTACGAATGGTGGACCGGCGCCGGGCGGCCGAACCATTCCCGTTTCGGCCTGACCGTCACCCCCGAAGCGCAGACGTTCTGGTTGGACACTCCCGAAAAGCTCGTATCCTCCCAATAAGGCCAGCCAACAACATCGGTACCGAGCATCGGATCCGCGCACGCACCATCAGGATTGATTATCTTTGGCTCTTACTGCCGGGACATGGCCATGCGGGCCTCGCTTTCGATGTCCGTGATGAGTTCTCCGTCGAGATCGACGGTCACGCTGTACAGCATGCCGGTGAACCGGAACGGGGTCCGGTAGTCCGGTACGACCGGCGAGCCCGGGTTGGCGCCGCAGGTCAGTCCGCCCGGGTTGAAGGCGATGGGCGTGGTTATGGGTATGTCGCCCAGTCCGGCCGGCTGTCCGTCGATATAGAGGCGGGCCCGCCCCGGGGTGCCTTCCCCGTTGGCGATGTCCGGCTTTCCGGTGGGTTCGAATTCGAAGCGCAGCTGGTGCCGACCGGAGGGCACGGTGTCGGTGGACTCCACGTGGTAGACGGCGCGTCCGACATAGTTGTGGGAGTAACGCAGCCTGCCGTCCTTGACGTAGAACGACCAACCACCGGTACTTGCGCCTTGGCAGAGCAGGACTCCTTCGGCACCATCCGGCGGAATTTCCGTGTCGGCGGTGATGCTGTGGGTACGGTTGAGTACCCTGGGGGCAACGGTGAACGGCAGCGTCTGGGTGTTGGGCCGGAAGGTGTAGGACGTTCGCGCCTCGGTGATCTGTGGACGTTCCACCGTCAGCCGTACGGCGCCGCTGCTGTCGATGGGAAGCACGTTGTATCTGCCGGCCTCCACGTACCACAGCGAGATCATCTCGATGAGTTTGTCTCGGTTCTGTTCGGCGACATCGTGGTTTTCCGCAAAATCCTGCGCCACATGGTAGAGCTCCCAGCGGCGGGCATCCAGATCGGTCAGGTCCTCGGCGGAGATCGGTACACCGAACGGTTTGCCGGCTTCCGCGAAGGACGGTCCCGGCCATGGGCACACCGCACGCCATCCGTCGTGATCGATCGCACGGTGCCCGAGCATTTCGAAATACTGGGTGTGATGCCGGGTCGGTGCGGCCGGGTCTGCGAACGTATAGGCGAAACTGACGCCATGCAGCGGCGACTGGGCGACGCCCCTGATTTCGGCCGGCGGCTCGACACCGAGTACGTCGAGCACGGTCGGCACGATGTCGATGATGTGCGCGTACTGGGTCCGTACCTCGCCTCGGGCCGTGATGCCCGCGGGCCAGTGGGCGACGAAGGGGTCGCTGGCCCCGCCGCGGTAGGTTTCCCGCTTCCACCGGCGGAACGGGGTGTTGCCGGCCCAGGTCCAACCCCAGGGATAGTGGTTGAACGTCGAGGGGCCGCCGAGGTCGTCGATTTTTCTGAGGCTGTCCTCGAGAGGCTCCGGGGCGTTGTTGAAGAACTGCAGTTCGTTCGTGGTCCCGGTGACCCCGCCCTCGGCGCTGGCGCCGTTGTCGGACACGAGCATGATCAGTGTGTTGTCGAACTCGCCGGTCTCCCGGAGAAAGTCCAGCAGCCGGCCGATGTGATGGTCGGTGTGGGACAGGAATCCGGCGTACACCTCCATCATGCGTACCGCGAGTCGGCGGGCCTCGGGCGTCAGGGAATCCCATGCGGGGACGTCGGGGTCGTGCCGGGACAGTTCCGCATCCGGTGGCGCCACACCCAGTTCCTTCTGCCGGGCGAAAACCCGCTCCCGGTAGGCGTCCCAGCCGTCGTCGAACCGGCCGGAGTAGCGATCCGCCCATTCCTTGGGCACGTGGTGCGGGGCGTGCGTGGCGCCGGTGCAGAAGTTCAGGAAGAACGGTTTGCTCGGGGCAACCTGCTTGGCGTCGGCGATGAAGTCGATGGCCTTGTCCACCAGGTCCGAGGTCAGATGGTAACCCGCTTCGGGAGTTTTTTCTGGTGTCACCTGGTGGTTGTCGTGGACCAGATCCGGATACCACTGACTGGTGTCGCCGCCGAGGAATCCGTAGAAACGCTCGAAGCCGCGGCCCAGCGGCCAGCGGTCGTAGGGCCCGGCAGCCGACTCCTGTTCGGACGGCATAAGGTGCCATTTGCCCACCATGTAGGTGTTGTACCCGTGTCGGAGCAGCATCTCCGACAGGAAACCGTTCTCGAACGGGATGTTGCCGTCATAGCCCGGATAGCCGGTGGCGAGCTCGGTGATCGCCGCCATACCGTTGGCATGATGGTTGCGCCCGGTGATGATGCACGAGCGCGACGGCGAGCACAGCGCGGTGGTGTGCATGTTGTTGTAGAGGAGCCCGCCCGCGGCCAGTGCGTCGATGTTCGGGGTCGCGATGGGGCTGCCGTAGCAGCCCAACTGCCCGAAACCGGTGTCGTCCAGGACGATCATCAGTACGTTCGGCGTGTCGGGCACCGCGCGGACCGGCTGGGGCCACGCCGGGCTCGACTCGTCCGTGGTACGCCCGATCACGCCGGGGAATGCGGTGCCGGATCTGTACTCGTTGAGCGGCATCTCAGCCGGTGCTCCTCTCCTTAAAACGGCCTAAAACGGCCTGAAGTGACCCGGGGGTCTAAGTGTCCGGCAGTATGAAAGAAGCATGATCGCACTGTCTTCGGCTTGCGGGCGCCGGTCAGGCGGTCGCGCGTCCTGTTCCGATCGGAAAATTGAGTGCGAAAACGGTTGCCAGCACGACCGTATGTTCCCCCGTTTCACGATTAGACGATATTCGATCATGAGTTCTTGGCCGCCTTTGGAACGGATCTTCACTGCCTGAACGGATCTGCGCTACCTGACCGACGCTCCGGTCGATCCGATCTCCTTAAAAGCCGATCGGATCCGGTTGGTGCGCTCATGTCATTCCCAGCAGGTGACCCGCAACCGGACCGCCAGGGTGTTTCACCCTCCCCGGGTGAGGGGCCGAGCGCGAACAAACAGGGCGATCCCGGGCCGGGACCCACTTGCGGGGCGTCCGAGGGCAGGTTGTTTACTGCCGTCACCGGGGCGATCCAGCGGACCCCGGCGGTCCGGGCCAACCTTGTAACTGTCCCTTGTTAAGGGGACTCTTGGTTGTAACGGCTGGCGCATACCGTGGTTGTGGTGGCCCGGACCAGGTGACCTGGTGGCCCCGCATCCCGTGAACGGCTTCGCGGTCGGTGCCGGTGCGGCCCACCACGGGAGGGGGAGGCTGTGGTGAGCGGTGATGACGGCGCGAAGGCGTGACGAGGACGGCTACGGGCCGGATGCCTCGCACCAGCCGCACGGGCAGCGGGAGACCAGCGGACCCCATGACGTCCGAGAGGGCTCCGACACCCCGCCCGGGATGCTTTCCGCCACGGATCTCGGAGACGCCAGGCCGGTTTCGCTGCTCGGTCTCCGCATGTCCGAGCTGGAGGGTGACCGCGATGTGGCCGTCAGCCGCCGCTCCGCTCGCCTGCGTCCTGGCGGCGGGCGGCCGGATGGCATGACTACGCGGCCTGCCGGGGGCGGGGCGCAGATGTCGCCGCATCCTCCGGGCGGGGACGCCCGGCCGGAGGGACGTGGCGGCGAGCCCAGCGACGCCGGTTCCGGCATCGCCGGTTCCGGCATCCCCGGGGCCAGAGGAGCTGGGGCCAGAGGAGCTGGGCCTGGAGGAGGCACGGGAAAGCCCGAACCGCCGGCCGTTCCTGACCGGCCGGTCCCCCGTACGCCGGCCGCTCTTGGCCGCCCTCCGGTTCAGGCGTCGGCCGCATCGGGCTGGACTCCGGACGTGGGGGAGTTCCGCCCCCGCCCTAGCCCCGTCCCCGCAGGCTCTCCGGAGCCGGAGCCCGGGGGTGTTGTGGCGCAGCCCGGGGGTACGCAGCCCGGGGATGTTGTGGCGGATCGTGTGGTTGCCGGCCGCGGGGATCCCGGCACGCTCGTGGCCAGGTGCCGGTGGGTGCATGTCGGCGGGCTCGAAGACGGTTGTGGACGTACGACGGTGACAGCCGGTCTCGCGATGGCGCTCGCGGCGTCCCGCCGTGACCGGATCATCGCGGTGGACGTGTGTCCCGACCAGCCTGGCATGCTCGCCGCCCGGCTGGGTCCCTCCTCCGGCTACGGACCTGGCCATGGACCCGGCCACGCACCCGGCCGGGGGGACCTCGCGCGCGCGGGCGGGTTACCGGCGCCGCTGCTGCCCGAGGTCCGCCGGTTCGTCCCCTCCGCCGGCCGGACGGGTCGGACGGGCCCGGCCGGCCAGGGATCGGGGCCGGTAGGTCTCGACGTCCTCCTCGGAGCGCCGGGCGCGGACGTCTTCGGGCGCTCCGTCGAAGAGGTCGGCCGTGCCCTCGACGTTGTCGAGGACTGGTACGAGGTGGCGTTAGTCGACAGTCCGCCCGGGTGGGGCCGGCCGTTGCCCGCGGCACTGCTGGCTCGGGCCGACACCCTCGTGGTGGCTGCCCGAGCCGGTTTCGTGACGTTGTCGGCCGTGGACGACGCGCTGGCTGCACTTGCCGACAGCGGCCGGGGTGACCTGGCCGATTCGGTGGCGATCGCCGTGGTGGAGACCGTCCCGACGCGGTGGTCCGGCCGCGCGCGCCGCCGTCTGGCGCGACTCGCCGAGCGCGCTCACAGCATCGTCGTCGTCCCGTTCGATCCCATGCTGGCCGACGGCCGGCCGTTCACCTGGTCCGGTCTGCGCAGGCGTACCCGGGCCGCGTTCGGTGAGCTCGCCGCGGCCGTGGAGGCCGGGCCCGGCTGATCGGCCGCCGGCAGATAGGCGCCGGGGACGTATACGGAGGACGCATGAGGATGCGTAAGGTCGAGCGGTGAAGCGGGAGTTGCTGACCCCATCCGGCCAGGGTGATCGCGGCGGTGCCGATGAGGTGTTGCGGGCCGCCCTCGCGAGCCGGGACGAACGGGCGGTGGCGACCGCGTTGGCCGGTTCACGGGTCTTCGTCGCGATCGAGGCGCGCCTCCTCGACACCGACGAGACCGGGGCGGACAAGGCGTCCGAGATGGTTCTGGTGACGTTGCGGGTGCCGTCGGGAGCAACCGCGATCCCGGCCTTCAGCAGTATCGACACGCTGGCCCGGTGGCGGCGGGCGGCCCGGCCGGTGCCCGTCCCCGGTCGTGCCCTGTGCGCGGAGGCGGTGCGGGCGGGTCACCGCGCCGTGGTGATCGACATCGCGGGCCCGGTCATGGCTACCATCGATGGCGACCTGCTGGACCAGTTTGCGGACGCAACGGCTTCGGGGAGGCAACGGCCTCGAACGTGACCGCCTCGACCACCTGATCGCAGTCGTCGGGAGCTGCCGGCTGACGGCCGGCAGCCGGCCCCGGCAGCCGGACCGTAGCCGACCGGCAACCGGCGGATGCCGGCCGATCCGGGCCCGCGGGGCGATGGGCCCGCCCGGCGGGGGCTTGATATCCCATGGTCAAGTGATCGTGGTATCCGGCTCGTTCTGCTACGCTGTCGGTCGACCGCTTGTTACCCGGACCCCCGTCCCGTAACAAGGCCAAGCGGAGGCTCGCCTCCCACCCGATGTCGTTGCCAGCACAACGGCCGGGTCGCCGGTCGGCCGAGCCGTTGTATGACGGCGTGTCGGTCGGGTGTCCGGGTTGACCGGGCGCAGGGCTCCGCAGCGGCAGGTCGTGTCCGCGCGTCGAGTCACGGAGGGAACCACATCAGCGCAGAGTCCCGCATCAATGACCGGATCAGAGTACCCGAGGTGCGCCTGGTCGGCCCCGAAGGCGAGCAGATCGGCATTGTCGCCATCGCCGAGGCGATGCAGCTTGCCCAGGAAGCCGATCTCGACCTCGTCGAGGTCGCGCCGACGGCTCGTCCGCCGGTCTGCAAGCTCATGGACTACGGGAAGTTCAAATACGAGTCCGACCAGAAGCGTCGCGAGGCTCGTAAGAACCAGGTCCAGACGGTCATCAAGGAAATGAAACTCCGACCGAAGATCGATCCGCACGACTACGAGACCAAAAAGGGCCACGTGGTGCGGTTTCTGCGGGCCGGCGACAAAGTCAAGATAACGATCATGTTTCGTGGTCGTGAGCAGTCCCGACCTGAACTGGGCATCCGGCTGTTGCAGCGGTTGTCCACGGACGTCGCGGATCTTGGCTATGTCGAGGCTCAGCCCAAGCAGGACGGCCGGAACATGACCATGGTGATGGCTCCGCACAAGGGTTCCCGACCCCAGCGCGTGCCGGAACCGGCCGCCCGAGTCTGACCGAGAACCGCAGTCTGACTGAGAACCGCCGAAAACCCATCGTTCACTTCGCTCATTACAGGACTTTCCAGATGCCCAAGATGAAGACCCACACCGGCGCGGCCAAGCGATTCCGGATCACCGGTTCCGGCAAGGTGATGCGCCGCCGGGCGAACCGTAACCACCTGCTGGAGCACAAGTCCAGCCGGCGCACCAGGCGGCTGTACAACGAAGTGACGCTCAGCCCGGCGGACGAAGGACGTATCAAGCGGCTGCTGGTGCGCTGACCATCGCAGGCCCCACTGGCGACCCAGGGGCAGCGACCCAGGGACATGGGCCTTCCGGCAGTGCGAAGAGCATGATCGCGCCGTCTGCGGCCCTCTAGCCAGCCGCTCCCACCGGTTGGGAGCCGCGCGACGCGGTGTTGCGTGACGCGGTGTTGACAGCCACGACCGAAAGAGAGTTCTCCACCTCATGGCAAGGGTCAAGCGGGCGGTCAACGCCCAGAAGAAGCGCCGGACGGTTCTGGAGCAGGCCAGCGGGTACCGGGGTCAGCGGTCCCGGCTGTACCGCAAGGCCAAGGAGCAGGTCCTGCACTCGATGACCTACTCCTACCGCGACCGGCGGGCCCGCAAGGGCGACTTCCGCCAGCTGTGGATCACCCGGATCAACGCCGCGGCACGGCAGAACGGGCTGACCTACAACCGGTTCGTCCAGGGCCTGCGCCTGGCGGGCGTGGAAGTGGATCGCAAGATCCTCTCCGATCTCGCGGTGACGGACCCGGCGGCGTTCACCGCACTCGTCGAAGTGGCGCGAGCAGCGCTGCCACCGGTGCCGCAGCAGCCCCAGGCAGCCTGAGGGAGTCGCCGGACGGCACTGTTTCGCATCCGTCGGTTCCGCGTCCATCGGTGGCTCCGGACCCGCCCGGCCCGCGTTCGGCGCGGGTGCTCGCCGCGCGACGCCTGCGCCGTCCCACGGCCCGGCGTGTCCGAGGCCAGTTTCTGGCCGAAGGACCCCAGGCTGTCACCGCCGGGCTTGCGGCCGGGGCGCTGCGGGAGATATTCGTCGGCTCGTCGGCGGTCGACCGGTACGGGGAGCTCGTCCACACAGCGGGGATACCGGTGCGGGTAGTCTCCGACGACGCGGTGGCTTCACTGTCCGAGACCGTGACCCCACAAGGGGTGGTTGCCCTGGCCGAGTATCCGCACCATCGGATCGCCGACCTCGGCGAACCCCGCCTCGTGGCGATCTGTGTCGACACCCAGGATCCGGGTAACGCGGGGACGATCGTCCGCTCGGCGGACGCCGCCGGCGCGGACGCGGTGGTGTTCGCGGGGTCGTCGGTGGACCCGTTCGGAGGGAAGGCGGTCCGCGCGTCCGCGGGCAGCATCTTCCACCTGCCGGTCGTCACCGATATCGGCGTGGACGACGCGGTGCGACAGCTACGGGACCACGGTTGTCGTATCGTGGCGACCACGCCCCTCGCGCCGCGCGACATAGACACCGCACAGGACGCGGGGGAGCTGGACACACCCACCGGATGGCTGTTCGGTAACGAGGCACGAGGTTTGCCGCGCGCTACCGTAGTGTCCGCGGACGCGGTACTTCGGGTACCGGTGTACGGTCAGGCCGAGTCGCTGAATCTTGCGGTGGCCACGGCGATCTGCCTGTACGCGTCAGCGCGCGCACAGGCGAGGCTCGGATCCGGCGCGGCAGGCGTCGGGGGAGGTGAACGGCTGTGACGCACACGGTCACGTCGGCTCCCGACCAGGCTTGCAAGCCAGAGGTCGACGGGGATGCGATCCCCGCCCCCGGTCCGCGGGCGGATGGGATGCCCCGCCTCGAGGCGCCCGCCGCCCAGACGCCGCCCGCGCTGCCGGTGAACTGGGACGATCTCCCGGACGGGATCGTGGTCGTGGACCGCGAGGGCCGGGTCGAGGTGTTCAACGCCGCCGCCGCCAAGATGACCGGTGTGGCCGCGGCGGCAGCGCCCGGGCGTCACCTCACCGACGTCCTGCCGCTGCTGGACGAGCGGGGCAATGACTGGTGGGAGTGCTCGCGGACGAGCCGCGACCTGCCGCGGGTGACCGGCCAGCCCGAGCGCCGCCTGACCCTGGCACGCACCGGCGACGAGCGCGATCTCAACGTTACCGTCCGTTATATCCGTGTGGACGGCCGGCTAGCGCACGTTTCGTTGTCCCTGCGGGACACGGCCAGCCGGGAGCGCCTCGAACGCAACCGCGCCGACCTGGTCTCGACTGTCGCCCACGAGCTGCGCTCGCCGCTGACGAGCGTCAAGGGCTTCACCGCCACCCTGCTGGCGAAGTGGGACCGCTTCACCGAGGAACAGAAGAAGCTCATGCTCAACACCGTCAACACCGACGCCGACCGGGTGACCCGGCTGCTCGCGGAGGTGCTCGACGTCTCGCGCATCGACTCCGGCCGGATCCAGATGCGTAAGCAGATCGTGGACCTCGCGCAGACCCTGCGCCGGGTCGTCGACGGCAAGGTCGCGGCGGGCGAGGCCACCCACGACCGGTTTGTGGTGCGTACCGAGGGTGAGCTACCCGAGATGTGGCTCGATTCCGACAAGATCGAGCAGGTGCTGCACAACCTGGTGGACAACGCCCTGCGGCACGGTGCCGGTACCGTCACCATCGTCATGCGTGGTACACCGAGCGGAGCCGAGGTCAGCGTGGCCGACGAGGGTGAGGGCGTGCCCGAGGCGAGTGCCTCCCGGGTCTTCACGAAGTTCTGGCGCGGGGCGACCCGCGGGAACGGCACGGGCCTCGGGCTCTACATCGCCAGAGCGCTCATCGAGGCTCACGGCGGGACCATCACGGTCGGCCGGGTACCCGGTGGCGGCGCGGAGTTTCGATTTGTGGTGCCCGCCGGGGCGCCGGTCTTCGCCTGAGCCTGGCCGTCCTGGCCGTTCGACGGTCCGGTCTGACGGTCCGGTCCGGACGCGAGGAGCGACAGTCACCCGGCGGGCGCCCCGACCTGAGCCCCGTCAGCACCATCGGCAAGCAACCACCATCGACGAGCAACACCATCAACGAGGATGACCAGCGTGCCCCCGTCCACACAGAACGCTGACCCGAACCGGTCGAACGCGCACGAACCCTCGGCGGCGACCGCCGGAGATGACCCCGGACGCGTCGAGCCGAACCGTGCCGACCCGAACCGTGCCGACCCGGCTCCGGCGGACCACAATGCACTCGATCCCGACCGGCTCGACCAGGTGTGCGCTCAGGCGTCCGCCGCGATCGCGACCGCGGGAGACCTCGACGAACTCGCCGCACTGCGGACCCTGCACCTGGACGGCCGGGGTGCTCCGCTGGTGCTCGCCCGCCGCGCGCTCGGTGCCCTGCCACAGGCCGAGCGTGCCGCGGCCGGACGCCGGCACAACGCCGCCGCCGCGTCCGTCCGCGCGGCCTACGAGGCACGGCTGGCCGAGCTGACCGCCGAGCGTGACGCGCGGGTGCTCGTCGAGGAGCGCGTCGACGTCACCCTTCCCGGCGCCCGCCGCCCGCGGGGGGCCCGCCACCCGCTCACGACCCTGTCCGACCACCTTGTGGACGTGTTCGTGGCAATGGGCTACGAGGTGGCCGAAGGACCGGAGGTCGAGCACGACTGGTTCAACTTCGAGGCGTTGAACCTCGGTCCGGACCATCCGGCCCGAAGCTCGCACGACACCCTGTACGTCGACCCGGTGGGCAGCGGGCTGCTGCTGCGCACGCACACCTCGCCGGTACAGATCCGCACGCTGCTGTCCCGGCCGCTGCCCGTGTACGTGGTGTGCCCTGGGCGGACGTACCGTAACGACGCGGTCGACGCCACGCATTCGCCGGTGTTCGGTCAGATCGAGGGCTTGGCAGTGGACGAGGGCATCACCATGGCCGACCTTCGCGGGACTCTCGAGGTCTTCGCCCAGGCGCTGTTCGGTTCGGGCCTGGCGACGCGCCTGCGGCCGTCCTACTTCCCGTTCACCGAGCCGTCGGCCGAGCTCGACGTCACCTGCTTCGCCTGCCGTGGTGAGTCCTCCCGCCAGCCGTGCCGGGTGTGCTCCGACGAGGGCTGGATCGAGGTCGGGGGCTGCGGGATGGTCGATCCGAACGTGCTGGTCGCCTGCGGGATCGATCCGACCCGCTACAGCGGGTTCGCGTTCGGGATGGGCCTGGAACGCGCCGCGATGATCCGCCACGACGTCCACGAGATCCGTGACTTCGTCGACGGTGACGTCCGCTTCGGCCTTGCACTCGGGACGGGGAACTGACGATGAAGATCGTGATGTCGTGGCTGCGCGAGGCCGTCCCGGCCCTGCCGCCGGCGAAGGCTGTCGCCGACGCGCTCATCCGGGCCGGTTTCGAGGTGGAGGCCGTCGAGTCCGTCGGGCACGACGTCGCCGGCGTCGTCGCCGGCGAGGTCGTGTCGATCGAGCTTGTCCAGACCAAGAAAAAGGACGTGCGCTGGGTGCAGGTCCGGGTGGCCGAGACCGGCACCCGCGGTGTGATCTGCGGTGCGTTCAACTTCGAGGTCGGCAACCGGGTGGCCGTCGCGCTGCCCGGCGCGGTGCTGCCCGGCGGTTTCACCATCACCGCCCGCAAGACCTACGGACAGGTCAGCGAGGGGATGATCTGTTCGGCCAGCGAACTGGGTATCGGTGACGACCACAGCGGGATTCTCGTCCTGCCGCCCGACACCCCGCTGGGGGCCGATGTCGCCGAGCTGCTGGAACTTGCCGACGACGTGCTGGACATAGCCGTCACCCCGGACCGGGGTTACGGCCTGTCCCTGCGCGGGATCGCCCGGGAGGCGGCGACCGCGTTCGGGCTGGCCTTCGACGATCCCACCGTGGTCGCAGCCGTACCCGGCGGTCGCGACGGCGTCCGCGAGCAGGCGGCGCCGGGGCATCTCGAGCATGTGGTGCCCGAGCAGGCCGTGCCCGAGCGGGGCGCGGTGGGCTATCCGGTCGTGGTGGAGGACACCGCCGCCTGCAGCCGGTATGTCGCCCGGGTCGTCACCGGGGTCCGTCCGGGCGCGGTGACGCCGCTGCGGCTCGCCCGGCGTCTTGCGCTGTCGGGTATGCGGCCCATCTCGGTGCCGGTCGACGTCACAAATTTGATCATGTTGGGACTGGGTCAGCCGCTGCACGCCTTCGACCGGGCGAAACTGTCCGGTCCGATCGTGGTGCGCCGCGCCCGTGACGGGGAGCGGCTGGTCACCCTCGACGGCGTCAAGCGTGAGCTCGACCCGGAAGACCTCGTCATCGCCGACGACTCCGGGCCCGTGGCACTCGCCGGGGTCATGGGTGGCGCCTCCACCGAGATCTCCTCCGACACCACCGAGATCCTCATCGAGGCAGCCCACTTCGACCCGGTCGCGGTGGCCCGTACGGCCCGGCGCCACCAGCTCGGCTCCGAGGCGTCACGCCGGTTCGAGCGGGGCGTCGATCCCGCGCTTGCGCCGGCGGCGGCCCGCGCTGCCCTGCGCCTGCTCGCCGAGCTCGCCGGGGCCACGGCCGAGACGGGCGTGACCGACATCGATCATCGTCCGTCGCCGCGGGCCATCACGTTCCCGCTGGCCGAGACAGCTCGCCTGGGTGGGCGTCCCTACCCGGAGGAGGTCGTCCGGCGTCGACTGGTCGAGGTCGGCTGCACGGTCGCCGACAGTGCGGGTCCGGCCGGCGCCGCCGGTACTGCCGGTCCGGCTGCTCCGGCCGACAGTGCGGGTCCGGCCGGCGCCGCCGGTACTGCCGGTCCGGCTGCTCCGGCCGACAGCGCCGGTGGCGCCACGTTGCTGGTCACCCCGCCGTCCTGGCGAGGTGACCTGACTCGGTCTGCCGACCTCGTCGAGGAGGTCATGCGGCTGGAGGGGTACGACACGATCCCGGTGACCCTCCCACGGCTACCCGCGGGCCGCGGCCTTACCCAGGGCCAGCGGATGCGCCGGGCAGTCGATGCCGCGCTCGCCCATCAGGGCTACGTGGAGGTCCTGACCGTCCCGTTCGTCGGGGACGACACCCCGGACCGGCTCGGACTCACCGGTGACGACGCGCGGGCCGCGGTGGTCCGGATCGCCAACCCGATCGCCGAGGACGCCTCCAACCTGCGCACAACCCTGCTGCCGGGACTGTTCGCCGCGGCTGTTCGCAACATCGGCCGGGGTCAGGCCGATCTGGCCCTGTTCGAGACCGGTCTGGTCTTCCGGTCCGTCGTCACGGTTGCCACGCCACCGACCCCGCCGCTCACCCCGGCAGTCGACCACCGGCCCGGCGACGCCGAGATCGCCGCGCTGAACGCCGTCCTGCCCGAACAGCCCAGGCTGGTGGCCGTCGTCCTGACCGGCCGTCGCGAGCCGGCCGGCTGGTGGGGCCCAGGGCAGCTGGCAACCTGGCAGGATGCCGTCGACGCGGCGCACACCGTCGCGGAAGCCACCGGCGTGGAACTGGCAGTGGCCGCGGACGCGGTGATGCCATGGCACCCGGGTCGGTGCGCGCGCCTGTCAGCGGACGGCCGTGTGGTCGGGTACGCCGGGGAGCTGCACCCACGCGTGATCGCGGCGTACGGGCTGCCGGCCCGGACCTGCGCCATGGAACTCGACCTCGACACGGTGATCGAGATCGCGTCGTCGCGTCCGCCGGTCACTGCGCCGGCGGTGTCCACCTATCCGCCGGCCGACCGCGACATCGCGCTGGTCGTCGAGGCCGGTGTGCCGGTGGCACGCGTCACCGAGGCGTTGCGCCGTGGTGCCGGCGACCTGCTGGAAACCCTGACCCTGTTCGACGTCTACGAAGGGTCCCAGGTGGGTGACGGACAGCGCTCGCTCGCGTTCGGCCTGCGGCTGCGGGCGGCGGACCGGACTCTCACCGCGCAGGAGGCCAATGCGGCGCGGGACGCGGCGATCGCCGAGGCCGCGCGGCTGACCGGCGCGATCCTGCGCACCTGACCCGTCCTGACTGACCCGTCTTGTCCTGACTGACCCGGTTTGTCCCGACTGACTCCGGGTCGGCACCCGACCCGGCTCGACCCGCGTTGCGGTCGCTGCGTTGCGGCTGCGATGCGGGTCGATGGTCGTGCCGGTCGTCCTTGCCGGTCGTCCTGGTCAGTCCTCCTCGCGACCGAGGCCGAGGATGCGTGTTCCGACGAACGGCGCCCGCACTGCGATGAGCGGACGCCCGCCGCTGCGCCGGTCTGCGGCAATCGCCAGCCGCCGCCGCGCGAGTGCCGCCACGAGCTGTTCGGCCCGCGCGTCGCGGCCGAGATCACTGTGGACCGCGCGGGCGAAGGCCACCCCGTCGGCGCGCGCTCCGGCGGGTGGGCGATCGTCCGCGAAGGCGGTGAACCTGGAGCGGAAGTCGGGCAGGCAGGACAGCGCCGGCCATGCCCGCGCGACTGCATCCGCGCGTTTGTTCAGCAGCGCGATCCGGGTTACCCCGACACGCTCGGCGTCGAATCCGGCAGGCAGCGGCCCGGCGCCGACCAGGGCGCGGACGAGGTCGCCCTGCGCCTGCCGCAATCCGCCTGCGGTATCGCAGCCGTGTCCGGTGTCGCGGGCGCCTCCGGCATCGCAACGCTCCTGCCCGTCCTGCCGCTTCTGCCCGTCCTGCTGCCTGGCTCGCGGTATGGGGTCGATCACTATAGGTGTCCGGCTGTGGCGGCGATGGCGTCCAGTTCCTCGGTGAGCTCCTGGACGGACGGATAGCGACCGTCGCGTTCGAGCATGATTGCCGGGGTTCTGCTGGAGCCTGCGGCAACGCGACCGGAATGACCGAGCTGCCGTCGGCCCGCCGGCTCCGGTCCCAGGCCCGGTCCCAGGCCCAAGCCCGGATCCGGGTGCGGATAGCGGTCGGCCACCTCGTGTACCAGGTCGAGGACCTCATCGGTGACGGGATGGGTGTGGGTGTCGTGGTAGAGCCCGTCGCGTACCACCCCACCGGCCACATGGATGTAGGCGACGCGCTCCCATGGCAGCGCCTTGAGGAAGCGGTGCGGGTCGATCCCGTGGTTGACCCGGTCGGCATGCAGGTTGGCGAGGTCCAACAGGAGCAGTGCGCCGGTGCGCTCGGTCAGTTCGGTGAGGAAGCCGGCCTCGTCGAAGTCCGCCTCGGGCCAGCGCAGCAGTGCGGCCGGGTGTTCCAGGGCGATCGGTACCGCAAGCTCGGCGGCCACCGTCCGCACGTTCGCGACCAGCACGTCGAGGGCCTCGCGGGTGCGCGGAACCGGCAGCAGGTGACCGGCTTCGAGGCCCCCGGCCCGCACGAACGCGACATGCTCGCTTACCAGCGGCGCCCGCAGCCGCTCGGCGACGGCGGCCAGGTGTGCCACCCGCGCCGGCTGGAGCGGTTCGGCGCCGCCGAGCCCGAGGCCGACACCATGCGGCACCACCGTCACGCCGCGCTCGACCAGTTCGTCGAGACCGACCGGCAGGGGACCGTGGGTGTGCAGGCTCTCGGCTATCACCTCGACGAAACGCAGGTCCGTCCGGTCTGCGATGAAGGCGGCGAGCTCCGGACGCCAGCCGATCCCCAGCCCGCGCAGGGGCGTACCGGCGCCTGGTCCGGCTGCGGTGCTGTTCATCCGCCACCACAGCCACCGCCGCCGCAGGATGACCCGCCGCCGCAGGAGGACCCGCCCCCGCAGGATGACCCGCCGCAGGAGGAGCCGCCGCCGCAGGAGGAGCCGCCGCCGGACGACCCGCCGTCCGACGAGGACCTGCCGCCCGACGAGGAACCGTTCGAGTTGGGGTAGAAGGAGAAGCCGAGTTGCCGGGCGAGTATGGGATCGGTCCGCCACAACACGATCGGGCTGAACAGCGCCACGGCCACACCGCGCTGACCGGGAATCCCGCCCAGGCCCAGACTCCGCGCGAGCACACGGGCGTCCCGCAGGAGCCGGCGCCCGGCTCGCGTGGTCGTCGGGGTGATCGTCGCCACGACGGCGACCACGGACATCATGAACGCGGCCGGCAGGTAGAAGAAGGCGCCGACGTCGCCGGCCACGACAGCGAATGGGAAACCGAGCAGACCCGCGGCCGTCATGATCAGGAACGTTCGGCGCAGGTACCGGAGCCTGCGGATCTGTTCCGCGGGCGGCACGAGGTGCGCCGCCTGTAATCCGGTGCGGGTGGCATGCGCGGCCGGGCTGCCCGCAACGATCCGTTTGACCTGGGTAAGCCGGATCTCGCCTGCCGCGGCGATGGCGCTGTGCACCGCATGGGTGATGGCGTGTCCTCCTGCCGGCGGGGGGCCGATCGCGACGAGTGAGGACCGCCGGGTTCCCGGGGCGATACGGCCCTCGTCGTGCAGGGTGACGACCGCCGCCTCGACCGCCCGCCTCGGGCCGCCGGCGAGGAAGCCAAGATCATCGAGGGGGAGGCTGCGCGGGTCCACAGGTGGTACGTCATGGGAGCGCGACAGGACGACCCGCGTACCGATGATGACGATCAGCAGGATCAACAGGAGCGTCAGGTACGCGCCGAAGAACGTCACCGTGGCCCCGTCCGCTGCGACGGACCGATGGCGATCACCGGCCCTGCCGGAACCAGGACCACGTGTCCGGCCGTCGCCTGCCCGGTCGTCATGCGCCGTGCCATTACGTGTCGTGCCATTACCTGCCTGCCGGTAGGGGGTCCAGCGGTGAGGGGCTCGGTGGGCGTGGCGAAAGCGGTGGTTGCCGCCGTCATGCCGCTCCTCATGTCGCGTCCCTCCGGTTCTCGGCGTCCCGATCTCGTGTGTAGCCCGTGGCCGGGCCCGGACGGTTTGCTCCAGTGATATCTGTTTGTTCCGGCGGTGTCTGACAGCGTCGACCGTCCAGCACGGCCGGAGGCAGAAGTGTCCGGCTTCCGACGCCATGGGAAGCCGGACCCGGGCCGGCTCTTGAACCTGCTCTTGTACCTGGTCCCGAGGCCGGCGTATCGGGAGCCGGTGTACCGACGGCGCGGTCCGGCTGTGGCTCCCAGCGTCCGGTAAGGACGTCTCCGACCACCTGAACGCCGGCCGCGGGTTTGAGGATCTGGTGCCGCTCGCCGACGACGACCAGGCGGACGAGGTCACGCCGTCGCCGGTCGCGGACACCAACACGGCGGAGTCCAAGAAGGAGCGCGGTCCGTCGCAGGCATCCCAACTCGCCGCGCTTGCACGTGAACGCTACGAGCTGTTCATGTCCGAGGACGGCCGCCCCTACGGGGTGGGGGCGGGGCCTCACCGACCCCGTGCCGAACGTGGCTCCACGGCCGCTACAGCCCCACGGCGGGGCACGGACAGCGCGGGCATCACCATCACCGAAGGAGCACCCTCGTGACCGACACCGACCCTGAGCGGATCGACAGCCACATGTATCCGGCGATCCTCGCCACCATCCACAACATCAGCGTCACTCATGATCAGTGGGCTGCCGACCCGGACCTGCCCGACGCGCGGATGGAGTTCGTCGACGCTGCCACGGACGAGCACGACCGCAGGGCGAGGTCAGCGGCGTTCTTCAACCATGGCATGACGTTGTACGGCACACCCTCCGATCGGTATTCGATGCCGATCGGAACCACGGTGGACATCCGCACGGACGGCCGCGGGCTGTTCACGGTGACCCGGTACAACAACACCCCGCTGGCTGACGAGGTCCTGGAGGCGATCCGCTCGGGCAGCGTCCAGGCGCAGTCGTTCTCCGGCCGGATGGTGCGGTCAACCCCGACCCCGCCCCGCGGCGGGTTTCGACCCACGGCCAGCGGCAACCTGAAGACCGTTCGCCGGACGGAGATCGCTCTGCGAATACGGGCCGACGCCGTTGCCGGCCTACGCCGACGCACTGATCGTCGGCGTTCGTGGCACGGGTGTCTCGGCCGCCGAACTGACCGGGCTTCGCGCCGATATCGCGAAGGTGCGCCCGACTGACCCTCGCGCCGAACTTCACGCTCGTATCGCCAGGGTGCGCCGGACCGCCTCAGCGCGGCGCATGAGCTTCGCCGAGATGGCCGAGGAAGAGAAGCGCTACCGCCTCCTAAGCGGTGTGTCTACCCGACGCGTCCCCCGACTGGAAACGAAAGGCTACCGGGAACTGTGATGACCGAGACTGCATCGACCCCAACCGCCATCGTCACCTACGGCGGACGCCGTACCGCCGCCGTCATCTCGGTGGCGTCGCCGAGTGCGGCGCAACTGAGCCAGACCGCCGCCGTGGTCCTGACCGCCGCGATCCAGGCTCCGGCGCAACCCGCGAACGGCTGACCGCGATGGGCGCCAGCGAGTACATCGCCGGGCTGCGTCTACGCGCAGCGCGGGCCACCGCCGCGGACCGGGCACGGTGGGACGTCCGCCGCCGCGTCGACGAACGGCTCATCACCCGCATGGCGGGATGACCGCCACCACCCCGCACACGACGATGCCCCCGCCGGGCGACCAGTCGGGGGCATCGCTCGTTGGATCAGGACCGGGCCACGACGCGACCTCACCCGTTGGTCCGCGTCTCCCATTCAGCCCGGGTGATGGCGTACACGTTGTTGTCCTTCCACGGGCCGACGGTGGCGACGTCCCGGAAGACCATCCCGAGCTTGCGGGCGATCCCGTTCATCCCGGTGTTGCCCTGGTCGGTGACGGTGACCAGCTCGCCGACGCCGAGCATGGTGAAGCCGAAGTCGAGTGCGGCCCGGATCGCCTCGGTACCGAGTCCTTCCCGCCAGCGGTCCCGGCGGATGGACACGGCGACCTCGACCCCGGGCCAGCCGTCGGCATAGTAGGTGCCGGCCCGGCCGAGGAACTCGCCGGTGGCCTTGTCCTCCACCGCCCACATGCCGTGCCCGCGCAGCACCCACATCCCGATCAGATGGTCGACCAGCCGCGCCGTGGCGGCCCGGTCGAACGTGCCGTTGAGGTGGCGCATGGTCTCGTCGTCGGCGTTCATCGCCGCGTACGGGTCGATGTCCCCCGGCCGCCAGCAGCGCAGGATCAGCCGGTCCGTGACCACCGTCGGCACGACGATGGACGTGGGCTCCCCGAACTTCACCGTCATGCCGATCCTCCCGCAGGAAACGCCAGCCGTGCGGGCAGGGCACGGACCTGGTCGTGGTAGTCCCGAACTTCCGCCACGTCCTGCCAGCGTGCCAGTCCGGCGGCAACCTCCCGGGCCTTCACCGCGACGGAAGACGTCGGCCGGTCCGCGAGCAGCGTGACCGCGTGGGCTGCGACCGCCGCCGCCTCCTCCGGCACTGGCCGGTTCCGGGTGGCCAGTGCAGCGGCCAGGCCGAGCAACGCATGCCCCTGGTCCTCGAACCCGAGTCCGTGCGTCTGCGTCAGCGCGGCACGGGCGATCGGTTCGGCTTCGTCGCCGGCACCGACCCGGGCGAGCACCCCGCCGGCGAACACCTCGGCCAGGTTCGGGCCGAACGGCGACATCCCCGGCCGCGCCGCCAGACCGACAGCGTCTCGGCGCATCCGGGCCAGCGCCTCCCGGGTCGACCGCTCGTCACCGAGAGCCGCATGGGCGCGTGCCTCGTAGGCGGCAAGGCGTGCCGCGGTGTACGGGTGCGGGAATCGCTGCGCCGCCTTGGCCGCGACCCGGGCCGCATCCTCGTATCGGCCGCCGTAGAACGCCAGGGTGGAGGCCATCTCGGCCACGGACGCGGCCACCACCGGTTCCTCGGCATCCTCGGCGTGGTCCCCGGCGAGGGTGAGGAACCGGCGGGACGTGGTCGGATCACGTCCGCCTTGGGCGCGCGGGGATCGTGAGCTTGAGGGCCGGGCCGTGCCGGTCCCCGTCGCCGGCTTTCCGCGTGTAGTCGGGACTGAGGCGACAAAAGAGGCTGAGGCGACAAAAGCTGTCGCCTCAGCCTCGACGGACATGGGAGCTGTGTCACGCTGCCATGACGGTCAGATGTTCGGTGTCTCCGGTATCCGTGCTCTGGTCACCCGATCCGGTCAGTGGGCCCACCGGCCGATGACCGCATACCCGGTGAAGTAGCCGGCGGTGATGGCGGTGACGTTGGTGAGGCCGGAGACC
>NZ_CAAAFR010000157.1:0-11226 GCF_900634745.1 Protofrankia symbiont of Coriaria ruscifolia | reverse complement strand
GTCGGTGGTGGTGCCGTTGCCCAGCTGGCCGAAGGCGTTGTAGCCCCAGGCCCAGACGGTGCCGTCCCGGCGCAGCGCATACCCGCTGTACGCGCCGGCGGTGATGGCGGTGACGTTGGTGAGGCCGGAGACCGGGACGGGTGTCGAGCTGTCGGTGGTGGTGCCGTTGCCCAGTTCGCCCTCGTTGTTGTTGCCCCAGGCCCAGACGGTGCCGTTTCGGCGCAGCGCATACCCGGTGTAGCCGCCGCCGGTGATGGCGGTGACGTTGGTGAGGCCGGAGACCGGGACGGGTACCGAGCTGGTGGTGGTGGTGCCGTTGCCCAGTTGCCCCAAGTCATTGCGGCCCCAGGCCTGCTCTGTGCCAGTACGCAGGGGGGTCGTACCCGACGCTCCCGGGGAGGCCACAGCCGCCGTCGGCAGGGCCACCGCCCCGGCCGTGGCTATCACGGCTGCCGCCCATATTCCCATCCGCCATCGTTGACCAGACATCTCTGCTCCTCAGAACCGGTGGGTGTCATCATCCACACCCAAACATCGCGAAGAGTAGCGAGAGAATTCCTCTAAGTGTTCACGTGGCTGCGTGTCATCGCGTGTCATCGCGTGTCGCTGCGTGTTCACATGCCGCACGTTTGCGTCGGCGCGTGTTTGCCCGGGTCTGGCCCCAGGCGACCGGATGCCGCCCGGCGGGGCCTGGGGCGTGGCGGCCCGGCAGGTACCGGGAGGTGCTGGCGAAACGTCGCACCGCAACTCCCTGCGGCAAGGTGTTGCATGTTCATGAAACGATGTGTATAAGTTTTCAGTCATGGGGATGACAGCGGCGGTGGCCGGGGCGAGTGGGTACGCGGGCGGGGAGCTGTTGCGTCTGCTGCTCGGGCATCCGGAGATCGAGGTCGGTCCGCTGGCGGCGGGGTCGTCGGCCGGGCGGGACATCATAGAGGTCCACCCGCACCTTCCCGATCTTGCGGGCCGGGTCTTCGTCGGCACGCCGGCCCTTGCCGGCGTCGACGCCGACATTGTCTTTCTCGCGCTCCCGCACGGCGCGTCCGCCGGCGTCGCGGCAACGCTGCCGGCTGGTGTCCGTGTCGTCGACCTGGGCGCCGACCACCGGCTCGCCGACGCCGACGCCTGGCGCCGGGCCTACGGTGGCGAGCACGCGGGCACGTGGACGTACGGGATGCCGGAGCTGCCTGCGGCACGGGAGGCGATCCGGGCCAGTAGCCGGGTGGCGGCCCCGGGCTGCTATCCGACCGCGGTCACCCTCGCCCTCGCCCCGCTGCTGGTCGCGGGGCTGGTTGCGGCCGAGGACATCGTCGTCGTGGCGGCCAGCGGTACGTCGGGTGCTGGCCGGTCGCCCAAGGTGAACCTGCTCGGCAGCGAGGTCATGAACGACCTGACCGCCTACAAGGTTGGTAACCACCAGCACCGCCCGGAGATCCTGCAAGCCCTTGGCGGGCTGGTCGACACGCCCGTGTCGATGTCGTTCACCACGGTCCTGGCGCCCATGCCGCGCGGCATCCTCGCCACCTGCACCGCCCGTCTCGAACCGGCGGTGACCACGGACGCGCTGCGCGGCGCGCTGCTCACGGCCTATGCCGACGAGCCGTTCGTGCGGGTCCTGCCGCCGGGACGGTGGCCCCACACCGCGGCGACCTTCGGCGGCAACGCCGTCCACCTGCAGGTCACGGCGGACGAGCAGGCGGGACGGGCGGTGGTTGTCGCCGCCGTCGACAACCTGTGCAAGGGAGCCGCGGGCCAGGCGTTGCAGTGCGCGAACCTCATGCTCGGCCTGCCGGAAACCAGCGGCCTGACCGCGCAGGGGGTAGCCCCGTGACCTGTTCCACCGACAGTAGCCATACAGGAAGTAACCGTGCACAGGTAAGCCGTGGCCGTCCGAAGGCATATCATGATCATCCAAAGGCGGGAGTAGCAACCGTGGGGGTCGGATCATGAGCGTCACAGCGCCGGCCGGTTTCCGGGCCGCGGGAGTGGTGGCCGGGCTCAAGCCGTCCGGACGTCCGGACGTCGCCGTCGTCGTCAACGACGGCCCCCTCGACACGGCCGCCGGCGTGTTCACCCGCAACCGGGTGCAGGCCGCACCGGTGCAGTGGTCCCGGCAGGTGCTCGCCGACGGTCGGCTGCGGGCGGTCGTGCTGAACTCCGGCGGCGCCAACGCCTGCACGGGCCCTGCCGGTTTCGCCGACACGCACCGCTGCGCCGAGCACACCGCGGCCCTGCTCGGCATCGGGGCCGGTGAGCTCGCCGTGTGCTCGACCGGGCTGATCGGGGTGCGCCTGCCCATGGAACTGCTGCTGGCCGGCGTGGACAAGGCGGTCGCCGAGGCGTCGGTGACCGGCGCTGGCGCCGCCGCCGAGGCGATCTGCACCACCGACACCGTCAGCAAGCAGGCGGTGTGCGCGGCGGAGGGGGTCACGGTCGGTGGGATGGCCAAGGGCGCGGCCATGCTCGCGCCCACGCTCGCCACGATGCTGGTGGTGGTGACCACGGACGCGGTCGTCGACCCGCCGACCGCCGACCGGCTGCTGCGGGACGCCTGCCGTACCACCTTCGAGCGGGTGGACTCCGACGGCTGCATGTCCACCAACGACACCGTGCTGCTGCTGGCCAGCGGCGCCTCCGGGGTGAGTGTCGCCGCCGAGACGCTCGGCGGCCTGGTGACCGACACCTGTGCCGATCTCGCCGGGCAGCTGGTCGCCGACGCCGAGGGCTCGACCAAGACGATCGCCATCACCGTCACCGGCGCGGCCGGCGAGCAGGACGCTCTCGAGGTCGGCCGGGCGGTGGCGCGGTGCAACCTGCTCAAGTGCGCGCTGTACGGCAACGACCCGAACTGGGGTCGGGTGCTCGCGGCGGTGGGAACCACCCGCGCCGCGTTCGAACCCGACGCCCTCGACGTCGCGATCAACGGGGTGTGGGTGTGCCGTGGTGGCGCTCCGGGGGAGCCGAGTGAGCTCGTCGACCTGGCGGGCCGGGAGGTCAGCATCCGGATCGATCTGCATGCCGGCGCTACCGAACTGACGGTCTGGACGAACGACCTCACTGACGGCTACGTCTACGAGAACTCGGCGTACTCGACGTGAGCGCCCTACCCGTCCCGCAGCGGCCGGCGACGCTCGCGCGGGGCCATGTCGCCCTGGCCAAGACGCGGGTGCTCGTCGAGGCGCTGCCCTGGCTGTCACGCTTTCACGGTTCCACCATCGTGATCAAGTATGGCGGTCACGCGATGAGCGACCCGGCGCTGCGCGAGGCGTTCGCCGCCGACGTGGTGTTCCTGCGCTACGCGGGTCTGCGGGTGGTCGTCGTCCACGGCGGTGGGCCGCAGATCACCGCTCACCTGAACCGGCTGGGCGTCGAGTCGGTGTTCGCAGGCGGGCTGCGGGTGACCACCCCGGAGACGATGGAGATCGTCCGGATGGTCCTGGTCGGTCAGGTCAACCGGGACGTCGTCGGGCTGGTCAACAACCACGGCCCGTTCGCGGTGGGCCTGTCCGGCGAGGACGCCAACCTGTTCACCGCGCAGCGGCGCCCGGCCGTCGTGGACGGCCGGGAGGTCGACATCGGCCTGGTCGGCGACGTCGTCGAGGTCGCCCCCGAGACCGTGACCGCCCTGCTCGACTCCGGCAAGGTGCCGGTGGTCGCCACCGTCGCCCGCGGGATCGACGGCGGGGTGTACAACGTCAACGCCGACACCGCCGCCGCGGCGCTCGCCGCCGCGCTCGGCGCGGCGAAGCTGGTCATCCTCACCGACGTCGAGGGGCTGTACGCGGACTGGCCGCACAGCGACGAGGTGATCAGCGAGCTGACCGCCGAGGAGCTGGCGAACCTGCTGCCCACGCTGACCGCGGGAATGATCCCGAAGATGGAGGCATGCCTGCGGGCGGTACACGGTGGTGTCCCGCAGGCCCACGTCCTCGACGGCCGGGTGGCGCACGCCGTCCTGCTGGAGGTCTTCACCGACGACGGCATCGGCACCCTGATCACACCGGACAGCGCCCGGAGGGCAACCGCCCCGGTGCCGGCCGGCCGGCCCGCCCCGGACGGCAGTATCCCGGACGGCAGTATCCGGGACAGCGGTATTCCGGACGGCACCGCCGCGGATCCGGCCACACCTGCCCCTGCTATAGGACCAGACCCCGCTACGGGAGGAGCCCCGTGAACGCCGAGCTGCTCAATCGCCGGGACGCCGTGATCATGGCGGCCTACGGCCGTCCGCCGATCGCGCTTGAGCGTGGTGCGGGGGCCAGGGTGTGGGACGCCGACGGGCGCGAGTACCTCGACCTGATCGCCGGGGTGGCCGTGAGCGTCCTCGGGCACTGCCACCCGGCCGTGCAGGAGGCCGTCGGTGACCAGATCGGGCGCCTGGGCCACGTGTCCAACCTGTACGTGAACGAACCGCAGATCGTCCTGGCCGAGCGCCTGCTGGGGCTGCTGGGCGGCGCCGACGGCCGGGTGTTCTTCTGCAACTCCGGGGCGGAGGCCAACGAGACCGCCATCAAGATCTCGCGGCGGACGGGCCGCGGTGAGATCGTATCGGCCGAGGGATCGTTTCACGGGCGGACTCTGGGCGCTCTGTCGATCACCGGCCAGGCCTCCAAGCGGGCGCCGTTCGAGCCGTTGCTGCCCGGCGCGCGCTTCGTCCCCTACGGTGACACCGCCGCGCTGGAGGCGGCGGTCAGCGAGCGCACCGCCGCGGTGTTCCTGGAACCGACGCTGGGCGAGGGCGGTGTGATCGCGCCGCCGGAGGGCTACCTGCGGGCGGCCCGCGACATCTGCGACCGGGCCGGCGCGCTGCTTGTCATGGACGAGGTACAAAGCGGCATCGGCCGGGCCGGAACCTGGTTCCTGCATCAGGCCGAGGGCATCGTCCCGGACGTCGTCACGCTCGCCAAGGGGCTCGGGGGTGGTCTGCCGATCGGGGCCTGTGTCGGCTTCGGTCCGGCCGGGCAGCTGTTGCGTCCTGGTGATCATGGCAGCACTTTCGGCGGGGGGCCGGTCGTCTGCGCCGCCGCGCTCGCCGTGCTGGACACCATCGAACGGGATGACCTGATCGCCAACGCGGTGCGGGTGGGGGGCGCACTCGCCGGCGGGATCCGCGGCGCCGGCGCACCGGGCGTGGTCGGGGTCCGCGGCCGTGGGCTGTGGCTGGCGATCGAGCTCGACTCGCCGTTCGCCGCCGCCTTCGAAACCGCGGCCCGCCAGGCGGGCTTTCTGGTCAATGCGGTGAGCGCGGATGCGGTCCGGCTCGCCCCACCGCTGGTGCTCTCGGTCGCGGAGGCGGACGAGTTCGTCGCGGCGCTGCCGGGAATCGCCGGTCAGGCCGCGGTCGCCGGTCAGGCCGCGGTCGCCGGTCAGGCACGACCTGCCACCGAACGTTCTAAGGTCGGCGCATGACGGTGCACCCCGACAGCGCCCTTCGCTGCGCTCCTCGTTCGCCGGCGCTCCCTACGATGCTTGCTTTGTTGCTTGCCCTGTTCGCTTTGGACGCCGTCTCATGACCCGACACTTCCTCCTCGACACCGACCTGACGCCGGAGGAACAGGCCGCCATCCTGGACGCGGCGGACAGGCTGAAGGCGACCCGCCGCGCGGGTACCGGCGAGCCCGGGCCGCTTGCCGGCCGTTCGGTGGTGCTGCTGTTCGAGAAGCCCTCCACCCGGACCCGGCTGTCCTTCGACGTCGCCGTGGCCGAGCTCGGCGGGCACCCGGTGGTGGTGGACGCGGCGACCACCCAGCTTGGCAGGGGCGAGTCCATCGAGGACACGGCCGCCGTCTTCAGCCGGTATGTCGACATGATCGTCATACGGACGTTCGCGCAGGAGCGGTTGGAACGGCTGGCCGCGGCGGCTTCGGTGCCCGTGGTCAACGCGCTTTCCGACCACGCCCACCCGTGCCAGGCGCTTGCCGATCTGCAGACGATCCGGGAGAAAAAAGGTGATCTTTCCGGACTGGCACTGGCTTATCTCGGGGACGGTAACAACGTCGCGCATTCGCTGGTCCTCGCCGGCGCGCTGGCCGGGATGCGGGTGCGGGTCGCCTCGCCGCCCGGGTACGAGCCGTTCGAGCAGGTGGTCCGGCACGCCAACGAGATCGCTGCCGTCACCGGCGGGGAGATCCTGGTGACACACGACCCGCTTGAGGCCGCGGCCGGCGCGGACGTGCTCTATACCGACGTCTGGGCGTCGATGGGCCAGGACAATCAGACGGAAAGCCGGTCGCTGGTCTTCCAGCCGTACCGGCTGGACGAGAAGGCGGTCGAGGCAGCTGGCGACGATGTGATCGTCATGCACTGCCTGCCGGCGCACCGCGACCTGGAGATCGCCGGTTCCGTGCTCGACGGCCCCCAATCGGTCGTCTTCGACCAGGCCGAGAACCGGCTGCACGCGCAGAAGGCACTCCTGTCGTTCCTGCTGGGAGATCACGATCGGGCTGCCGGCGACCGGCCGGGTGACGCGACGCGCCACCCACTGCCCGCGGCGCTGACCGGCAAGGTCACGTCGTGACAGGCCGGCAGGGCCACGCCACCGTGACCACCCAGGCGCCTGGGGCTGCCGTGACCGCGCAGCTGCCCGGGGCGGTGCGCCATGCGGCCGCACCGCTGACCAAGCACGCACGCCAGGTAAGGCTCGCCGCCCTGATCGCCCGGCAGCCGGTGCGTTCGCAGACGGAGCTGGCCCGGCTGCTCGCGGCCGAAGGCGTCCAGGTCACGCAGGCGACGCTGTCACGCGACCTGGAGGATCTCGGCGCGACCAAGGTGCGCAGCCCGCAGGGCGGACTCGTCTATGCCGTCGACGTCAACCTGGCGCCGGCCGAGTCCGTGCGGTTGCCGCTGGGCAGGCTCTGCGAGGAGCTGCTGGTCTCGGCCGAGGCCAACGGCGACCTGGTGGTCCTGCGGACCCCGCCGGGTGCGGCGCAGCTGTTCGCCTCGGCCCTGGACCGCGCGTCGCTGCTGGAGGTCATGGGCACCATCGCCGGGGACGACACGGTGCTGGTGGTGTGCCGGTCGGCCCGGTCGGTCACCGGCGGTCCGCCCGGCGCCGGCGACGATCCGACCGGGCCCGAACTGGCCGCCCGGCTGCTCGGCCTGGCCGAGGGCCGGACCCGTGACTCTCTTGCGGGCCTGGTCGACCCCAGTTCCTCCACCCCCGCCGGCTAGTGGTTCGGGAACCTGGACATAGGCGTGGGCCCCAGAAAAACAGACGGGCCCCAGAAACAGATCGAGCCTCAGAAACAGACATCGCCGGGGCCGGAGGCAACGGCTGAAGGCAACGCCCGGGAACGAAGAGAAGAAAGGTTGATCAGCGGTGACTGACCGCGTGGTACTGGCATATTCGGGCGGCCTGGACACGTCCGTGGCCATTGGTTGGATCGGCGCCGAGACCGGTGCGGAGGTCGTGGCCCTGGCCGTCGACGTCGGTCAGGGTGGTGAGGATCTCGAGGTGATCCGGCAGCGCGCCCTGACCTGCGGGGCGGTGGAGTCGGTCGTGGTCGACGCGCGGGAGGAGTTCGCCCGGTCGTTCGTCGCCCCCGCCATCCGGGCGAACGCCCTGTACATGGACCGCTATCCGCTGATCTCGTCGCTGTCGCGGCCGGTCATCGTCCGCCACCTCGTGGAGGCGGCGCACACCTTCGGTGCCGGGGCCATCGCCCATGGTTGCACCGGCAAGGGCAACGACCAGGTGCGGTTCGAGGTCGGCGTGATGGCGTTGGCACCGAATCTGAAGGTGCTGGCGCCGGTCCGCGACTCGGGGATGACCCGGGACAAGGCGATAGCCTTCGCGGACGAACGCGGCCTGCCGATCGACGTGACAGCGCGTTCCCCCTACTCCATCGACCAGAACCTGTGGGGTCGCACAGCCGAGTGCGGCGTGCTCGAGGACCCGTGGGCGCGGCCCCCGGAGGACGTCTTCGTCTACACCGCCGACCCGACGCTTGCGCGGGAGCCGGACGAGGTGACGATCGGCTTCGTCGACGGGCTCCCGGTCTCACTGGACGGCCGCGCGCTGCCGCTGGTGGCTCTGGTCGCGGAACTGAACACGCGGGCGGGCGCGCAGGGCGTCGGGCGGATCGACATGATCGAGGATCGGCTGGTGGGGATCAAGAGCCGGGAGATATACGAGTGCCCGGCGGCGATCACCCTGCTGACCGCCCATCGTGACCTGGAGGACCTCACCCTCGAGCGGGATGCCGCCCGGTTCAAGCGCGGGGTGGACCAGCGCTGGGCCGAGCTGGTCTACGACGGCCTGTGGTACTCGCCGCTGCGGACTGCGCTGGACGCGTTCGTCGACGCATCCAGCGTCCGGGTCAGCGGCGAGGTGCGGATCCGCCTGGCCGGCGGGGTGGCCCAGGTGGTGGGGCGGCGCAGCGAGGCGAGCCTGTACGACCACGCACTGGCGACCTATGACGCCGGCGACCAGTTCGACCAGCGCGACGCCCGCGGTTTCATCGACCTGTGGGGGCTGCCGAGCAAGGTGTGGGCTGCTCGGGAACAGCGGCTGTCACGGTGAGCGCACCGGGGTCCCAGCCACCGGTATCCCCGTCGTCGGCGGGGTCCCAGCCAGCGGCGTCCCCGTCGTCGGTGTCCCCGCCGCCGACCCGATTGTGGGGAGGCCGCTTTGTCGGCGGTCCGGCGCAGGCGCTGGCTCGCCTGTCGGTCAGCGTCCAGTTCGACTGGCGGCTGGCTCCCTACGACCTGCAGGCATCCGGCGCCCACGCCCGGGTGCTGCACCGTGCCGGTCTGCTCGACGACGGCGAGCTCACCGCCGTCCTCGCCGCTCTCGACGATCTGTCGGAGGCGGTGCGTACCGGGCGTTTCCGCCCGACCGTGGACGACGAGGACGTGCACACGGCGTTGGAGCGGGGGCTGCTCGAACGCCTCGGCACCCTGGGGGGCAAGCTGCGGGCCGGGCGCAGCCGCAACGACCAGGTTGCCACCGATCTGCGGATGTACCTGCGGGATCACGTCCGCCAGGTGGCTGCCCGTCTGATCGACCTGCAGCTGGCCATCGTCGACCAGGCGACGGCGCACGTGGACACACCCGCGCCCGGGATGACCCACCTCCAGCACGCCCAGCCGATCTCGTTCGCCCACCAGCTGCTGGCGCACGTCCACGCGTTCGCCCGGGACGTCGACCGGTTGCGGGACTGGGATCGCCGCGCCGCCGTGTGCAGTCTCGGAGCGGGGGCGTTGGCGGGGTCCTCGCTGCCGCTGGACCCCCGGGGTGTCGCCGTCGAACTCGGCTTCGACTCGGCTTTCGAGAATTCGATCGACGCCGTCTCCGACCGTGACTTCGCCGCGGAGTTCCTGTTCGTGGCCGCGCTGATCGGCGTGCACCTGTCCCGGCTCGGTGAGGAGATCGTCCTGTGGACCAGCCGCGAGTTCGGCTGGGTCGAGCTGGACGACGCCTTCGCCACCGGCAGCTCGCTCATGCCGCAGAAGAAGAACCCGGACGTCGCCGAGCTCGCTCGGGGCAAGTCCGGCCGCCTGATCGGGGCGCTCATCGGGTTGCTCACGGTGCTCAAGGGGCTTCCTCTGGCCTATGACCGCGACCTGCAGGAGGACAAGGAACCGGTGTTCGACGCGGTCGACACCCTGCTGCTGGTGCTGCCGGCAACCGCCGGGACGGTGGCCACGATGCGGGTGCGGCGCCAGCGCCTCGCCGAGGCCGCTCCGGACGGGTTTGCGCTGGCGACGGACGTGGCCGAGTACCTCGTCCGGGGCGGGGTGCCCTTCCGGGAGGCGCACGAGGCGGTCGGGCAGCTGGTGGCCTGGTGTGTGGCGCACGACGTCGGCCTCGACGGGGTCGGTGCCGAGGAGCTCGCGGCCATCAACCCCCGGCTGACCCCGGGTGTGCGTTCGGTGCTGTCCGTGCAGGGCGCGCTGGAGGCCCGTTCGGCTCCGGGTGGGACGGCGCCGGCACGGGTGCGCGAGCAGTTGGCCGCGCTCACCGAACGCCTGCGTCAGGACCGTGAGTGGGCGGGCGGCTCCTGAGTGTCCCGGACTGGCGGTTCTACGACCGGCCGCCGCTGGATGTCGCCCGTGACCTGCTGGGTGCCCGGCTGCGTCGGGGCGGGGTCGTCGTTCGGCTGACCGAGGTCGAGGCCTACGGCGGCGAGGACGATCCCGCCTCGCACGCGTTCCACGGCCTGACCCCACGGTGCGCGGTGATGTTCGGACCACCCGGGCACCTGTACGTCTACTTCATATACGGCATGCACTGGTGCATGAACATCGTGTGTGGGCCGGTCGGCGAAGCCGCCGCTGTCCTCCTGCGCGCCGGTGAGGTGGTCGAGGGGGCGGACAGGGCGGCGCGCGGCCGTTCGCACCTGGACAGGGCGGCGTTGGCCAGGGGGCCGGCCCGACTCACCAGGGCGCTGGCCGTCGACGGCTCTCTCAACGGTGCCGACCTCGTCCTCAACGGTGCCGGCCCCATCGATGCAGGACCCGATGGTGCCGCCCTCGTCGGGAGGGGCGACTCCGGCGGGAGTGCCGCTCTGCCCGCTCTGTCCGCGGACGAGGCCGCGCTCGTGCTCTGCGCGGGCCCTGGTATCGACGAAGCTCGGGTTGCCCATGGGCCCCGGGTCGGGGTCAGGGCCGCAGCGGATCGGGAATGGCGGTTGTGGATCACAGGGGAGCTGTCGGTCAGCGGCTCGCGGCGTGAGCGCCGGGCGGTTCCAGCACCGGCAGCGGCGCCGGAAGCCGGCCGAGACCTCGTCTGACGGGACCTTGTCTGGCGGGACCTTGTCTGGCGAGTCCGTATCAGGAGCCTGCCGGGCAGCTCCACTCCACGGTTTCCGGGGGCTCCGGCGGCGTGAAAACCATGATCAAAACGCCTTTGACCTGGGCCTCCGGGCATCTTCGCGATCTCTAGCCCGGGCATCCGGGGCAGTCAGTGATAGTCCCATACCAGATGGGTGCGTCAAGGCGACATTCGAATGATGTGATGTACATCACAGATCAAAAAGTCTCTGGCGTTTGACGATCCCGTTGGCCACCCGTAATGTTCTCCTTGCCGGCGGAAAGCCGGGAGACACCCGAACCGGTTTCACCGCTCGGATGGCCCCCATCCCCGGCCCGAGGCTCACTGTGAGTGTTCGGAGGAGTCGTCGAGGCGAACGCCGGGTGATCCGGGTTGGTTTGACTCAACAAGATTCTAACAGTAATTTTCGAAAGGTTGTCCCAGGCGGGCATCGAGAGGTGCCCCATGGTGAA
>NZ_CAAAFR010000156.1:11133-14156 GCF_900634745.1 Protofrankia symbiont of Coriaria ruscifolia | reverse complement strand
TCGGCGACCTCGCCGAGCCGTACGAGGCCACCGTGCAGGCGGTCTCCAAGCACCTGAAGGTGCTCGGGCAAGTCGGCCTGGTCAGCCGTAGCGGGGAGGGCCACCGCACTAGGAAAGGAGGCACGCCGCCGTGACCACGAAGCCAAGCGACGGGCACACCTCTGCGGAGCGCCTGGTTGCGGAAGGGATCGTTGAGTTCCTGGCAGGGCTGGGCGTCCCGTTCGTCTTCGGAATCCCGGGCGCCAAGACCGATCCGGTCTTCAATGCCCTTGACGGCAACGGGCCCCCGCTGGTGCTCTGCCGCCACGAGCAGAACGCGGCATTCATGGCTGCCGCCGTCGGCAGGTTGACCAGACTACCGGGGGTTGTGTTGACAAATTCGGGGCCCGGCGCGTCGAACCTGGTAACCGGTTTGCTCACCGCCACCACCGAGGGTGATCCGATCGTGGCCCTGGTCGGCGCTGTACCGCGGGCTGACCAGCTCAAACACAGACAACAGTCCATGGACACGGTCAGCCTGTTCAAGCCGCCGGTCACCAAGCGGGTCGGCGAGGTCAGCGTTGCGGACAACGTCCCCGAGGCGATCATGCTGGCATTCCGAGTCGCGGTCACCCCCCGCAGGGAGCGACCGCCGTCATCTTCCCGCAGGACCTTCTTTCTCACCTCACTTCGGCCTTTCTCACCTCACCTCATCTCACTTCGGCGCGTGCGTTGGGACCACAGTCATGATGCGGTTGGGGGCCGCGCCAGAAAACCTGATCGAGGAGGCGGCCTCCAGCCTACGGGCGGTCCACTCCCCGGTCATCCTCGCCGGGATGCGACCAGCAGCCCCGAGGCGGTGCGCGCCATCCGGGACCTGGTCGCAGCCACCAGGCTGCCGCTCGTGGAGACCTTCCAGGCCGCTGGCGTGGTCTTCCGTGAGCTCGAGTCGTGCTATGTCGGCCGAGTCGTGCTGTGGCGCAATCAGTCAGGCGATGTGCTGCTGTCCAAAGCCGACGTCATTCTGGCGATCGGGTACGACCCCGTCGGGTACCCGCCATCCACGTGGAACCGCTCAGGCGAGCGCGCCATCATCTACCTCGACGAGCTCATCAGCGAGACGGAGAACCACTACCAGCCCGGAACAGAGTTGTGCGGCGACATCGCCCCGCGACCGTCACGGCTTTGCGCGAGCGGGTGTCCGGCCTATCGCTGTCCCCTTCGGCTGCGGACGAGGTTGACCGGCAGCGTGAGCGGTTAAGGCAGATGAGTGTCCCGCCCCGTGACACCCATGGTCACCGTATGCACCCGCTGCGGCTGATGGCGGAACTGCGGGCACTGGTCGATGACGAGACGATCATCACCTGTGACGTGGGCTCGCACTACATCTGGATGGCCCGGTATTTCCGGGTGTACCAGCCTCACCAGCCGCTGTTCAGCAACGGACAGCAGACCATGGGCGTCGCACTGCCATGGGCGATCGCGGCCAGCCTGCTGCGGCCCGAGAAGAAGGTGGTGTCGGTCTCCGGCGACGGTGGGTTCCAGTTCTCGGTAATGGACCTGGAGACCAGGGTGCGGTTCAGGGCGAACACCGTACACATCGTCTGGCAGGACGGCAGCTACGACATGGTCGGGATCGGGCAGGAACTCAAGCACGGAAAGCGCTACCACGTGGATTTCGGGCCGGTCGATCTGGTCCGGATGGCGGAGGCTTTCGGGGCTATGGGTTACCGGGTGGAACACCCGGACCAGTTCACCGCTGTGCTGAAGCAGGCACTTGAGACCGAGGGACCCGTCGTCGTCGAGGTGCCGATCGACTACAGCCACAACATTGAGCTCCAGCGGGACAACGTAGTCGAGTGACAGCTGGGCTACAGCTTGTGCACACGACCACCCTTTGCTCTGCGGTGATCCCGTCAGGGCGAGACGCGGAAGGGCAGTACCCATGTCTGATGTGGACAGCACCACGGCGCACGCCACCGACGGCACGCCTGTAGGTGCTCGACAGCACCCCGAGCAGAATCGACAGCCAGCAAGGGAAGTCGTCTACCAGACCAGCACCATAAGCGCGCTGCTGGACGGCGTTTATGAAGGTGACACGACACGCCGACGCGAGAGGCCACGGCACGGGCGTGGCGATATTCCCCTGGGTGTCCCGGTGGCGGTTCCGCTTGCCGTGGCCGGTGAGCTGGCCGTCGCGGTCGGCGTGGACGGCAGCGTGTTCGCGCTCGACACCGCAGCCCTGGCATTGGCATGAGTGCCCCCGCGCTCGCGGAGCAGCAGGCTCCGCCGCGTCCGCGGCCGAGCCGGGACAGCCGCGCCGGGCTCGTCCTCACCACGCCGGCGCTGATCCTGATCGGCCTGTTCATGCTGCTACCCGGCGTGCTCGCGGTCGTGGGCAGCCTGTTCCGCATCGACCTCGGCGCGAACACCACCTGGTCATGGGTCGGTGCGGCGAACTTCGCCGACGTGCTGTCCAACCCGGATGTGCTGCAGTCGCTGGGAAACACCCTGCTCTACTGCCTGCTGACGATCATGCCCAGCCTCGCCGTCGGTCTGGGGCTTGCCCTGTTGGTCCAGTCGCTGCGGCGGGGCGGGCGGTTGCTGCGCACCCTGCTGTTCCTGCCGTTCACCGCCAACCTCGTCGCGATGGCCGTGGTGTTCCGGTGGATCTTCGCCTTACGGGGCGGTTTCGCCAACCAGGTGCTGGCGGTGCTCGGCATCGGCCCGGTCAACTACCTCGGCGACGAGCGCTACGCCCTGGCCACCGTCGCCGCGGTCGGGGTGTGGCGGGGCGCGGCGCTGACCATGCTGCTGTTCGCGTCCGGCCTCACCAGCATCCCGTCCTCGGTGCACGAGGCCGCCGCCGTGGACGGCATCCGCGGATGGAGCAAGCTCCGGCTGATCACCCTGCCACTGTTGAAGCCAATCATGCTCTTCGCCACGGTGATGACGATCCTGGAGTCGGTGCAGGTCTTCGACACGATCAACGTGATGACCGGCGGCGGCCCGCTCGGCGCCACCGAGACCGCGCTGACCATGAC
>NZ_CAAAFR010000156.1:0-11108 GCF_900634745.1 Protofrankia symbiont of Coriaria ruscifolia | reverse complement strand
GTCTTCGACACGATCAACGTGATGACCGGCGGCGGCCCGCTCGGCGCCACCGAGACCGCGCTGACCATGACCTGGCGGCTCGGGTTCACCTACTTCGAACTCGGCAAGGCCGCGGCCCTGTCGGTGCTGTTGCTGGCCGTGCTCATCACCATCGGCGTGCTGCGCCGCCGCTCGATCCTGGGGGACCGGCGATGAACCGGATGCTGAGCGCCGGCGCGCTGTGGCGCGCCGTGCGGGTGGGCCTCGTGCTCACCACCGCGACCATCGCGGTGTTTCCGTTCTACTGGATGCTGCGCACCGCGGTTGCCGGCTCGGACGCCGTGTTCTTCACCGGGATCTCCCTGGTTCCCCGGGAGTTCACGCTCGGCAACTTCGGCCGCGCCTGGGCCGAGGCCGACCTGGGTACCGCAATGTTCAACGGCGCGCTCGTTACCGTGACCATCCTCGCCTGTCAGCTGACGACCTGCGTGCCCGCTGCCTACGCCTTCGCCAAACTCAAGTTCCCGGGCCGCAACGCCCTCTACGGCCTGGTGCTGGCCTGCCTGCTCGTGCCGACGCAGGCCAAGGCTATCCCGCTCTACCTCGGCATCGGCTCGGTCGGGCTGGGCAACACCTGGGCCGCGCTGGTCCTGCCGTTCACCACCAGCGCGTTGGGTATCTTTCTGCTCCGCCAGTACATGGTGACCATCCCGGACAGCCTGCTCGAAGCCGCCCGAACCGACGGGCTCGGGGTACTGGCCACGCTGTGGCGGGTCGTGGTGCCGATGAGCACACCCGCGATCGCCACCTTCGCGATCTTCTCGATCTTCGTGCACTGGAACGACTATCTCTGGCCGCTGCTGGTCGCCCGCGACCGGGCGCTGCGGACCCCGCCGCTGGCGCTGGCCACGTTCCAGCAAGCCGACACCGGTATCGACTACGGCGCCCTTGCGGCCGGGGCCCTGATCATCACCGCCCCAATCGTGCTGCTGTTCCTGCTCGCCCAACGCCGATTCGTCGCGGGGATCGCTGGCGGCGAGCTCCCCGGCTGATCCCTGTCAAGGAGAACCCGTGTCCCGCACCCGCTACCTGCTCGCCCCGCTCGCCGCGGCCGTCCTGCTCGCCACCGCCTGCGGCAACGGCTCGGGGGCGGCACCCGTCGCCACCGCGGCCAACGTCGCCGACTGCGACCCGCGCGGCGTCACCATCACCACAACCTTCGCCCAGCAGGGTAAGGAAGCGGCCGCCGCGGCCAAGAAGGCCCTGGAAGCCGAACACCCCGGGCTGACCGTGCAGCTGAACGAATCCTCCGGCCTGGGCTACGACCAGCTGACCCAGCAGGTCGTCGCCGACCTGGCCGCCGGCAAGGAAACCGACGTCGTCATGGTCGGGCTCGGGCAGGTGCGGTTCTGGGTAGACCGGTACCAGCCCCAGCCGATCAACACGGCGGCATTGAAGCCGACCTACGACCGGCGGTTCCTCAAGATCGGCGAGGTGGACGGCAAGCCCTATGTGGTGCCGTTCCAGGTATCGGCCCCGGTGCTGTTCACCAACACCGACCTTGCCACCAAGGCCGGCATCACGAAAGCTCCGGCGACCTCGTCGGAACTGCTCGCCGATGCGCGAAAGGTCAAGCAGGCCACCGGCACCGCCCCGGTCGCGCTGCCTCGGGACGCCATCGCCGACTGGGTCGTGCAGGCCTACATCCAGAGCGCGGGAGCCACCTTTGTCAACCCGGACGGCACGGCCGGCTTCGACACCGACACCGGTCGGCGTGCCCTGTCCCTCTACTCCGAGCTCGGCGCGCAACAGCTGGCGGCCCCGATCTCGGCCCAGGACGCGACGGCCCAGTTCGCCAAGGGAGACCTGGCCTATCTGGTGACATCACCGGCCTTCGCGGCCTCGATGCGCACGCAGGTCGGCGACAGGTTCGGCTGGACCGTCACCGACTTCCCCATCCCCGACGGCGGCCACGCCTCCCTGCCCGCGGGCGGCAACGGCTGGCTCGTGCTGTCCCACGACGCTTGCAAGGCCGCGTTCGCCAACGAGATGATCAGCGCGATGCTCGACCCGACCGTGATCGCCGCCAGCCTCAGGACGTTCAGCTACATCCCCGTCGACAAGCAGGCCGCCGCCGAGCTCACCGCCGCCCCCGAGGCCACAACCCAGCTGGGCTACTCCTGGACCTACACCGGGACGCCGACCCCGTGGGGTGGCTGGCACGGCGACGCCACCCCGAAGGTGAACAAGATCCTCGGCGACATGGTGGTGCAGCTGACCAACGGCCAACCCGTCGACCAGGTGTTGCCCACCGTCATCCGGCAGATCAACGCGGTCGTCAAGTGAGCACCATCGAAATCTCCGCGCTGCGCAAGAACTTCGACAACGTCCGCGCCCTCGACGACATCGACCTCGACGTCGCCGACGGGGAAAGCCTGGTCGTGCTCGGCCCCTCCGGCTCCGGCAAATCCACCCTGCTACGGGTGATCGCCGGACTGGAACACCCCGATGCCGGGCAGGTCCGCATCAACGGCGCCGACCAGCACGGCCTGCCCGCCCACCGGCGCGACGTCGCGATCGTCTTCCAGCACTTCGCGCTCTACCCGCACCTGTCCGCCCTGCGCAACATCACCCTCGGGCTGCGGCACGGGCTCAAACTCCCCGCCGCCGAAGCCGACGCGCGAGCCCGCGACGTCGCCGCCCGGCTGGAGATCACCGAACTGCTCCACCGGCAACCCCGGCAGATGTCCGGCGGCCAGCGCCAGCGCGTGGCCCTCGCGCGGGTGCTGGCCCGCCAGGCCGGCATCGTCCTTCTCGACGAACCCATGTCCGGACTGGACGCCCAGCTCCGGCAGGCCCTGCGCGTGGAAATCAGCGAGGTCCTGCGCGCGGCCGGATCCACCACCCTGCACGTCACCCACGACCAGCTCGACGCGATGGCGATGGCCGACCGGATCGCGGTCCTGCGCGACGGGCGCATCGAACAACTCGGCACCCCCGACGAGCTCTACCACCACCCCGCCACCCAATTCGTCGCCACCTTCCTCGGCACCCCCGCGATGAACCTGTTCCCCGCGACCCGCGGCACCGACGGCTACCACACCCCCTTCGGCCACTTCGCCCCAACCAGCCACGACCGGCTCACCCTCGGCATCCGCCCGGAGAACCTCCAGCTGACCACCGACGCGCCCCTGACCACCGAAGCCACCGTCACCCTGGTGGAGTCAACCGGAGACTCCCGGATCGTCCACCTCCAGCGCACAGACAACCGATTCACGCTGCGCTGCTCCAACAACACCGCGGTGCACGCCGGAGACACGGTCACCCTCGGCTGCCGGCCGACCGACGTGCTCGTCTTCACCGGTAGCGAAGGCCGCACCATCGGCACCGTCCGCCAGCTCCTACAGCCAAATCTCACACCTTCTCAGGAAACACTGCCCTAAACCGGACTTATATGATCTTTGTTGCGGAAAGGGGCTGTGACCTGCGGTTTTACGGGGATATCCTGAAAGTTCGTGTCTACAGGCCCTCGACTTCGACGGGGCGTGACCACGAACCGGCCGATCTCTACTTAGCGTAGCAGGCCGTTAGCGGACGCGAAATTTGCGCTCCCTGAGGCGTTTTCCCTGTCAGGCCGCTACATCCATGATCACCATCCGTAAGTTCGGCCTAAAGAAGAGGATGATTCGGGTTGATTTGTCCTGATGTCGCGCGGCCTGGTGTCGATCCGGTAACGATTTTTGCGTGGGTTCGGCCTGTCCTGGCGCGGGTTGCGCGCGGGTGTCGGCTGGTCGACGCGCCGGCTGCATCCGGAATGCGCTGGATGTGGCGAAGCTCCTGGTAGGACGCGGGTTGCTGAGACCGCACGTCGAAACCAGGAGCTTCGGTGCCCCAGTTTGTCATGTCCTCCTCCGGGTTGTCGGGGCCGTTGCGGGAGGTGGTGCTGGCCGCCACGGGCGCGGTCGGTGAGCGGTTCGCGACGCCGTCGGGGGGCCCGGTTCCCGCAGGCGCGGGTGGTCACGCTGGTGGTGTGCGGGACCCGCCGGGTCCTGGCCGCGGCGCTGGACTCGTGCGGGGTCAGTGAACAGGCCCTGTGGGACCGTCTCGTCGGGCGGCACCCGCCGCCTTACAACGGCCGGCCCCTGTCTCCCGCTGAAACATCCCACCTACGAGAGTGCTAATGACGAGGCGTCAACGAGGGTTCACACGATTCACCCGTCCGGCCTTCTCCAGCCTGTTACCACCGGATGGAACGGCAGCCCTTGGGCCATTCACCCCGGGCTTCGCACCCCGTGGTTACCCGCGACGCACGCCGAGGCAGGGACGGTCCCCACGCACTGGACCGGACATCACATCACCGACATCAGTCGATCATCCTTCGATGCGTGCCACTATTCTCATACGACATCGTGTCGCACCACCTGGTTCAACCAGGAGGCGTGCACGGGGGTGTGGACCATGACCGCGTGGGGGAACGCCGTGGTCAGCCGTGTGATCGCGGCTTTGCCGCGGTGGGAGGAGCCGTTGTCGACGACCCAGAAGGTCCGTTTCGCGCTGGCGTAGGGCTCCCGGGCCATGACCTGGGCGACCAGCCTCATGAACGGGACGATCCCGGTGGTCGGTGCGCAGCGGCCGAAGACCCGGGCACGGTGCACGTCCCAGGCGGCCAGGTAGGCGACGGCCCCGCCGCGGCCGTAGGTGTGGTTGACGCGGATCGCGCGGGCCGTTCCATCCTCGGCGGCCTCCTCAACGAATACGAACGAGCCGCCTAAAAGCCCAGGTCAACGCCGATGGCCCACTTCTGGCACCCCACAGGCGGGTTCGGCGAGGCCGATGGAAAAGGACCCACATAATGCGGGCACCTCGCCGGCGGCCCACCCGACTCGGAGGGGGCCGCCGGAAAAGGGCCAGCTCAGCTGGCACCTCGCTGGTGGCCTACCCTACGGCACGGCGGGTCCGGCGAGAGGACCGGGGAAACGGACCAGGAGCAATCCCGGCACCGCGCCCCGGTCCTACTCCCAAGAGTCGTCGAGGATGGGAGCCATGGTTCACATCTCGCTCGCGAGCCTGAGTCTCCGCTGCTATTTTTTGGTGGCGGTGGCGTAGTTGACGCCGAGAACGAGGCTGGTCAACTCGTGGTCGGCGATCCACTGCTCGTTGGCGCGGCGGATGCGGGCCGAGGTGTCGTTGTCGAATTCCATTTCGATGCGGCGGATTCCGGTGCCGCGGACGATACGCCACCAGGCTTGCGGATCGGGTAGGGCCATAGGGGTGAGTTCATCGGTGACAGCCGGGTTGGGGACGCCAGCGTCGAGCAGCATGGTGCGCAGGGTGTCCGGGTCTTCGGTGCGCTGCCAGGGGATGGACAGTTCGAGGTCGGGGCGTTCGGCGCGGACGGCGTCGAGGAAGACGTCGAACATGGGGTAGAAGAATTTCGGGCCCAGGGTGGTGATGGCCAGCGTCCCGCCGGGCCGGACGAGCCTCCACAGGCCCCTGAGGGTGCCGACGATGTCTTTGGCGAAGAAGAGCCCGAGGACCATGGTGACCGCGTCGAAGGATTCGGTGTCGTAGGGCAGGGAGTCCATGTCGCCGCGGGTGAAGGTGACGTTGTCCAGACCGCGTTCGTGGGCGTGACGGCGGGCGATGGTCAGCATCTCCTCGGAGATGTCCACGCCTTCGACCCGCCCGTCAGGTCGTACACGCTCGGCGGCACGGAGGGCGGCCGGTCCGGGGCCGCAGGCGACGTCGAGGACACGGTCGCCGGGTTGGAGCAGGAGGCGTTCGATGGTGTTGCGGGCGCAGAAGACCCAGAATTGTTCGAGTGCGGCGTCGTAGTCGTGGGCTGCTGTGGTGTAGGTGCGCTCGGGGTCGTAGCTGGCCAGGTCAGTGATCATTGGTGCGCTCCACGGTGTAGTAGACGAATCCGCGGCCTTCGTCTTTGCCCACGGGGGTGGCGGTGCCACTCCAGCCCCAGGTGGCGAGCACGAAGAGCAGCTCGTTGGGATCCCAGTAGTTTTTGATCACGGTGAATTTCCGGCCATCGTTGAGACTGCGGGTGACGATGGGGACAGAGGATTCTTCACCGACTCCGGTTTCGATGGCTTTCTCTTCATCGGTGACGTCGACGAAGATGACTTTCCCGCCGGGTTTGAGGGCATGGTCGAGCATGTCCCAAAACCCGGGGAGCTTTGCGGCAGGTACGTGTGCGAGCCAGTGCACGAAGAACACGAAGTCCCATTTCCGGTCCGGTTGCCAGGTGAACAGGTCGGCCTGCACAGGGGTGACGTTGGGCAGGTTGCGGCGGGCGACGATGTCGAGCATTTCGTGGGAGCCGTCGACTACGGTAACGTCGTGGGCGAGTCCGCTGAGAGTTTCGGTCCAGTACCCGGTGCCGGGCGCGAGCTCCAGAATGGACCCAGCCAATGGGCTGGCGCGCACGAGTTTGTCGATATACGGGCGTACGGGATCCATGTAGTCGCGGATCCAGGAGACGTATTCTTCCGCTTTGGCCGAGTAGAATCGTTGTTGCTCGTCGATCAGCTTGTCGACGTCGCGCATGTCAGCACCTCCACAGTGGTTGATCGTCTGTCCTCATAGGATTCTTTCCAGAGCGTGACGGATGTCGTCTCTGGTAAGCCCTTCGGGGTGGTTGGCGTAGTGGGGCTGGGTGATCGAGGTCCCGGCGAGCACGTCGAGGAATTCCCTGGTGACGGCGAAATCGCGCAGGTGTGTGCCGAGTCCGGCGCGGCGGAAGACATCACGGATGAACGCGGCAACCCCGTCCGCGCCGGTGACACCAAGCGAGTGCGCCGCGAGGGCGACCCGGTCGGGAGCGATCCGCTCGGTGGGCTCCAGCACCGCCAGGAGCATGAGGGCGACCGCGAGGCCGTGCTCGATACCGAGGATGCCGGTGATGGGGTAGCTCAACGCGTGCGGTGCGGTGGAGCGGCACCAGCTCAGCGCCAGACCGGCATGCAACGCCGCAGCGCTCATGCCCGCGCGGTGCCGGCGATCGGGTGCGGAGACCGCGTAGGGCAGATGTGCTGCGATGAGCGTCAACGCGTAGCTGGCGTGCTGGTCGGTCTCGGGACGGTGGTTGTTGCTCCAGATGCTTTCGATGGCATGTGCGGTGGCGTCCAGCCCGGTTGCTGCAGTGAGCCGGGGGCTCATCGATGCGGTCAGAGCGGAATCGATTACGGCGCTGTCAGGGTAAAGCGCGGGGGCTTCGACGCTGACTTTCCGGCCGTCCTCGGTCCAGATCGAGGACCATTTGGTGACTTCGCTGCCCGTGCCGGCGGTCGTGGGAATGGCCCACAGCTCGCTCGTGCGGCGAAGCGGCACCTGGCCGGCGACGAGACCATCGAGGTCGCCGGCATGTGTCTCGGATGAGTCTGCCAGGGCACATGCCACCTTGGTGGCGTCCATCACCGAGCCACCGCCCACCGCGATGACCGAGCGTGGATTCAGGCGGCGGAGCTCGGCGGCCAACGTCCGTACCGCAGTCCACCGTGCCGAGGCGACGGTCAGGTGCGTGGCACCGGTCGGTGCTTGTCCCCGCAGACGTGGGCCAGTGACCACCACGGCAGGGCGGCAAGCGTGGTCGACCGCGAGCTCAAGAGCATCGTGGCGTACCTGCACCCGGACGGGGTTCCAGGGAACCGTGAGGCTGAGAGTGTCCATGGCGTCAGAACCACCGGCGGTCTTCGCGCACGACCCGGCTGATCGAGGGAAAGTGTGACAGTTCGCGCTGGGTGTCGCCGCTGACGTGCCCAGCGACCCGGACGACGCAGAGGTCGGCGGGTTCGCTGTCGGCCCGGGAAAACGCATGGGTAACAAAGGGCTGGATGTAGAGGGAGTCGTCGGGCTCGACCACGGTCTGGCGTTCACCGGTGCCGTCCGACCAGCACAGCCGGGCGGCGTGGTTGCCGTAGTTGTAGATCCAGCTATGCAGACTGCTGGTGAACCCACCGGTCAGGTCGGTGTCGGGGGTGGTGACGCGGGCGGTGAAGCCCCGCATGGCCGGCATCTTCGCCGTGCGGATCATCGGCCGGATGGTGTAGCGGTGATCGGTGGACGCAGGATAGGGGTATCCGTCGTCGACGCCGGTGTGTTCGACGATGACCTCCTCGCTGTCGTCGAAGACGGGAACGTGGAGATCACGGACGCTGACCCCGAGCGTAGCCGCAAGGTGATCGAGGTCGTGCGCGTCAAGGGGGCGGTCGCCCTCGACGGCATCGCGGGCGGTCAGCGTGGCCCCGGCATGCCGTAGCTCGGTGTCGAGTCGTTCGACGGTGAGGGCGGCATCGTGCAGGTATTGGCGTACCAGGCTCTTGGTGGCTGCGGTCGTGGTGGCCTGGTCGAGCAGATAGTGCTCGGCGCGAGTGCCGAGCGCGTAGAGCTCACGCTGGGCGCGGCGCACGTTCCCGCCGAAGGTCACCGCGAGGATGAGGGCCCGTTCGGTGGCCGAGCGGCTGGTGAACGTGTGTGGCCGGAACGGGGTGGTGTAGCTGGAGTCTCCGGTGGTCATCTCGATGGCGTAGCGTTGGCCGTCCACCTCCCAGTAGTGGTTCACCGGTCCCACGTACATGCTGTATTGGTGCAGGAAGTGCCCGTGGTTGAACGCGACATCCGGGTTATCGGGGTTGCAGTCGGAGACCACGCGCAGTTCGCGGATCCATTCCGGACGGAATGGTGACAGACGTGAGAACGCGGTGTCGCGGTACTCGTAGTATGGCTCCAGGTTTCCGTTCCTGTCGGGCCGCCGGAAGACCCGGCTTGTGGCACGGGATTCCTCCGCACGCATGATCTTGATCCCGGAGTCACAGTCGTCGGGAAGGATGCGCAGGTCTGTTTCGTCGATGGGATAGACCTCGCCCATCCTGCAGATGACCTCGTCGACGATCTCGGGCGTGGCGCGCCCGGCGATCACTTGGTCGATCGTGGCGTGGTCGAGACGCAGCTCGGTCGCCAGTGCGTGGGAGTCGCGTTTGAGGTCGTTGGCCTCGGACAGGATGCGCGCTCCGACCAGTTGGAGATAGGTCGCGTCCTTCATCGTTGCCTCCCTGGCTGGTGGGTCAGCAGCTTGCGGGTTCGGCGAACCAGTTCGTCGGGGTCGGTGATAATCCGTGGGGCCACGCTGATGCGGGGTGCGACGGGAATGTGGATTCCGGTCGGGCCCGGCCGATGCAAGGCCGCTGCCACGGTGTCGGTCACGTGGGTGGCGCGCAGCGCTCGTACGTACCCGGCGGCGCGCATGGCCTGGCATATCCGGATACCTGAGCGCCCGGTCGCCACGGTGCGCTGACCGCCGGTGCTTTCGTGCATCCCGTTGTCGAGCACCACGTGCACCAGGTTGTGCGGGGCCAGGGCCCCAACCAGCGGCAGGCAGTTGAGGCCCATCAGGAACGAGCCGTCCCCGTCGATCACCACGACCTGTGTCTCGGGTGTGCAGCCGGCCAGCGCGAGCCCTAGCGGCAGCGCCGCACCCATTGATCCGACGAGATAGAAGAAGTTGGGTCTGTCCCCAACCTGTTGCAGGTCTCGGCTGAGATAGCCGCAGGTCGATACGAACAGCGCGTCGGGCACGGCGGAGACCAGGTCGGCCAGGACCTTGGTGGGAGCTGCGGAGCTCATATCGCCTCCTGCACCAGGAGTGCGACCGGCCTCCGGCTCGACGATGCCGTCGAGGTGGACCAGCGCACCGCAGCCGGAACATCGTCCAGGACCCGGTGCGGCACACCGATATCGTCAAGTAGGCGCTCGATAGCCTCACCGATGATGACGTGCTCGACCGCGTCGGGACCGTGCCCCCGCCAGCTTATGACCAAAACCACCGGTATGCGGTAGATCAGCAGCAGCGAGGTCAAGGTGTTCAGGCAGTACCCCAGGCCGGAGTTCTGCATGAGTACAACCGGATTGCGGCCCGCCAGATACGCTCCCGCCGTCGCGGCCACGGCGACCTCTTCCCGGGGTGCGGGCAGATAGTAGGCAGCCTGGTCGGCGCCGAGGGCTTCCAGGCGGGCGAACGCGCCTTTGAGCAGCGAGCACGGCACCCCGCTGAAATAGTCCCATCGGTGCTTGATGAGCTCCTCGACCAGGACCGCGCCGGTAGTCTGCTGGGACACGGCCATCAGTCCTCGAGCTCCTCGTCCTCGTAGGCACCCAGGGCAATCGCGGTCTCCTGCACCGAGGCGATCTGATCCTCCAGTTGCGGAGCGGGACCGGTCTTGGCTTTCTCGATCTGTCGAGCTACATCGTCCATCGCCCGGTACGAGGTACGGAGGAGCTGGTTCGCGAAGATCCAGTGTGTGATACCGGCCCTGGTGTAGTGCTCGACACCGAGCGCTGGATAGCAGGTTGGTGCGATGAACACCGGCGTGCGCCGACCCCATCTCTGGGCGAACTCCAGAAGTTCCCTGCCCCCGTCGGGTTTCGTGGCCTGCACAAACACCGCGTCCGCGCCAGCGTCCACATAGCGGTTCGCGCGGTTCAAGGCCTCGGCCACGCCGAGCTCGGCTACCAAAGCTTCGGTTCGGGCGATCAAGAGACAGTCGGGCGCCAGCCCGCAGCGCGGCACGGAGGCGCTTTTCGTGTTCTTCCACGCTGGCCAGGACCCGCTTACCAGGGTACAGGCTTGATCGCTTGTCCAGCGGGTTGTCCTCGATGCACACCGCGCTCGCGCCGGACCGGGAGATCAGCTGCGCTCCCAGCTTCACCTTGCGCGGGCCTCCATATCCGGAATCCATGTCCACAACCACCGGGTGACGCGTCGTTGTCGCCACGGTCCGCACCACAGTGGCCATCTCGGAGGCATCCAGTACCCCGGAATCGGGACGGCCCAGCGAGGCGGACACACAGAAACTGCTCAACCAGACGAAGTCGATGTCCGCCTTCTCAGCCAGACGCGCGGACAGGCCGTCATACACACCCAGCCCGATACGCACAGCACCATCGGTCGGGAACCAGTCGGCTGTCTCAGGCAGTGACAACGCAGGTGAATTCGTCATGTTGGAATCTCCAAACGGACTCGGCGCAACGACCTAGCCAGGACAGCGATGCTCACGACACCCCCGCGAAGACCAGGCGACATGTCGTCACAGTTAGACAGAACCCGTGCGCCCACCGGCGAG
>NZ_CAAAFR010000155.1:5142-50611 GCF_900634745.1 Protofrankia symbiont of Coriaria ruscifolia | reverse complement strand
CTGCTTGCCGGGGCCGGTACCGATGTGATCGCGGATGGCATAGGTCAGTGGCGCGGGTCAAGGAGGCAGCCTCGTGGACGAGAGCAGCAGTGACGAGGGTCGGCCTGGGCGCCGCTATCTGAATGGCCGGCAGTACCCGAGCAGCAGAGCCGGAGCCGGAACCGCAGGGGCCAGGGCTTCGGCCACGCAAACGTCGGCCCGCCGTTCGGCAGGAAACCGAGGCAGGACTTCGACAACCGCAACCCCGTCGGCTACAGAAAATTTTGCGGAGAAGCGGTGGCGTACGGCCCGTGACTCTCGGCGCGTTGCCGGTGAACGTCAGCAGCCCCGTCACGACCAGCAAACCCGCGGTCAGGGGACGACGGACATCCGCGGAGACAGGCGTACAGGCGGGCATGGCAGGCCGGCCCGAGGCTTCGACGGAGATCGCCGTCCGGGCCAGCACAGCTCGAGCGAACGCGTCTCGGGCGCGCGATCGACTGACAGCCCTCGAGGCGGGTCGGGGATCCGGTCGAGCCGCCCCCATGATGATTCCGACCGCCGCTCGCCTCGCCCCGTGGGTACGCGCAGCGAATCACGACAGTCAGCAGGCAATCGCCACGCGGATCGCAGGGCGGATAGTGACAACCGGACCAGCGGATTTCAGCGGAACCAACCGCCGACTGGCAGGTCGCAGCCGGCAGGGGCGCAGTCGGTAGGGCCCCGCTCCGACAGGCAGCGGTCCGCGGAAAAGCAGTGGTCCGCGGGAAAGAAGCCCGAGGGAAGGGGTTCCGCGCAGGGTTCCCCACAGCGGCGGGGTTCCGCGCAGCCGGCACGACCCTCCGGCGACCCGGCGGTTCGACGAGGGCCGGGTGCGGCCGATCGGACGCCACGACCCTCCGGCGACCCGGCGGTTCGACGTGGGCCGGGTGCGGCCGATCGGACGCCCGGAGCCGGTCGTACCGACAGGCCGCCACGTGCTGATGCCAGGCAGCGAGGTTACGGCCCGACCGAGCGTAGGCCGGTCACAGGACCCGATGGCGAGCGTTTCGGACCGCCTTCGCCTGCGGCCTCCCGCGACGACCGGCATGGGCGGGCCGACCGGCGCACCGACGATCGTTTCTCTGCCCGGGGCCGCGGAGGCGGCCACGACTTCGACGGCCCCGGTGCTGACAGGCCGCGCCGGACACCACCGCAGGACACCCCCCGTACGTCCGGCCGCCGTGACGACGCCCGGGTATCCCACGAATCCGGCAACGGTGACCGGCTGGTGACTGACAGGCGCAGCAGAGCCGATGCTGCACGGCGAGCGCCCGCGGCTGGCGCGCCGCGCGCTACCGGCTCCACCCGGGACTTTCGGGACACCCGGGATGTTCGGGCTCGTGACCACCACGATCGTGATCGTGCTGGCCAAGGCTCCGCCGGCCGGGGCTCCGGCGCAGACAAGCCGGACCGGCCTGCTTCAGGCTGGCAAGGTCCGAGCGAGCGGGGCACGGGACGGGCCTGGGGTGGCGGCCAGGGCGCGGGTAGGCAGGATCGCTCCGCTGAGAAGGCCTCGGGGCCGGACCGGCGGGCATCAGGTGCTTCACGGGTATCAGGTGCTCCAACGGGGCGGAGGAGCAGCCCGAGGCCGTCGGCATCCGGACGGGAACGCGGCGGCGCGGCCACTGCGGACCACCGCGGCAGAGGCGTCCAGCGGCCCGGTCGACCGTCCGCACCGGTGCTTCCCGATGAGGCCCGCGCCGAGCTCCTCGACTTCGAGGTCACCCGTGAGCTGCGAGGGCTCGGTCCGTCCCTTGCCGAATCGGTGGCCCGGCATCTCGTGGCCGCGGGCATGTACCTCGACGAGGACCCCGCGCTTGCGCTTGCGCACGCTCGCGCAGCCGCGGCCCTGGCGTCCCGGATCGCCGCCGTCCGCGAAGCGGTCGGGCTCGCCGCTTACCATGCGGGGGAGTTCACCACGGCGCTCGCGGAACTGCGTGCGGCGCGCCGCATCGACGGTTCCCCACGGCACTTGGCCGTGATGGCCGATGCCGAGCGGGGGCTCGGACGCCCCGAGCGTGCCTTGTTGCTCGCCCGTGATCCGGGCGCGGCCGAACTCGGCGAGGAGTCCCGGATCGAGCTGCTGATCGTCCTGTCGGGCGCGCGGCGCGACCTGGGTGAGCCGGAAGCCGCGGTCCTGCTGTTGCAGGACGAGGTGGCTGCCTCCGGCGTGCAGCCGTGGAGCCTGAGGCTGTGGTATGCCTACGCGGAGGCGCTGCTGGCCGCTGGCCGTCCCGCCGACGCAGCACGCTGGTTCGCCTCCGTGGCAACCGTCGATGACGCCCAGGAGACCGACGCCGCGGACCGGGCCGCCTCGCTGGAGGAGGCCGAGCCGGGGTCACCGACCGAGGCGGGGCCGTCGGGGGAGGAACCTGCTTCCTGAGCGGCACCGGATGAACAGGGCCGGATGACCGTGGGTAACGGATACGGATGGTTGCTACTACCCGTCCAGTGGACGGATCAGCAGGCCGCTTCGTGGCTTGGGTGTGAAAAGCGTCGACTTGCGTGGCATCCGTTCGCCGGCTGCGGCGACGGCGGCGACGTCCGCGGCCGGGGTGGGGTTCAACAGCAGCGCGATCGCACCGCCCGGTGCTGTACTACCGGCATCGGACAGTGATGTCGCTGTGGTGCCGCCGGGCGGAGTCGTTGCCGTGCCGGCACCGGGGGGCGATGCCGCCGCGGCGATTGCGGCGGCCGCGTCATGGCGATAGCCGACCACGTCCTCGGTGTCCGGCAGCCCCCAGACCTTTGTGATCAGCACAAGATGCGCGACGGTGACGTCGAGCTGGCGGAAGGCGGTGGAGCGGTCCGCCGGCAGCGCGTCGGTGAGCAGCGCCGGGTCCGGATGCGTCAGCAGGAACGCCGCCCGGCCATCAGTGATGACGAACGCGTGGCCGTCCTGACCGGCCTTGGCCAGCTCACCGAGCAGATGCACCCCGGAGGGGTCACCGACGGTGTCCAGCGGCGTCACCTGAAACGCCGCCCCGGCACGGCGGACGGCCTCGGCGAGGGCGAGCCCCCGCACAACCCGGTGGATTGCATGGACCTGTGGCCCTGATACCCGGGCGTCCACCAGGAAGGCCAGGCCGAAGTCCCAGGGGCCGGCGCCATCCCCGGCCGCGTGGCGGTCAGCCTGGTAGCGGCGGTAGGTGGCGTACCGGTGGTGGCCATCGGCGATCACCGCCCGCCGTCCATACAGATCGTCGGCGACGGCGGCGAGCCGGTCCTGGTCGGTCAGCGCCCAGATGCGGTGGGTGACACCGTCGTCGGTCGTCGTGGTCAGTATCGGCGAGGTCGCCACAGTGTCGGAGGCGATCTGGCTGGCGGCCCCGCCACCTTCGTACAGCAGGAAGATCGGCTCAAGGTTCGCCCCGGTGGTCACGGTCAGGGCGAGCCGGTCGGTGACCGGTCCGGTCATGGTGTTCTCGTGCGGCAGGATAATCCCCGCGTCGGGGTCGGCCAGAGCCACCGCACCGACCAGACCCCGCTGGACGTGCCCGTCGTGGGTCTGCTCGTACACGTACAGCGCCGGCCTGTCGTCGCGGCGCAGGACCGCACCGGCGGTCCATTCGCGCAGGGCGTCCGCGGCCCGGCGGTAGCGGCTTCCCGGGGACTGCTCGTCGCTGTCCCGAGGAAGGATGAGCCGGACGACGTTGTGCGGATGCCTCGCCTCCAGCGCGATGACGCCTGCTGCGTCGATCACGTCGTAGGGCGGGGCGGTCCGGGATGCCAGCTCCCGGCCGTCGTCCACTGCGTACCGCAGGGCCCGGAACGGGGCCAGAACCAGTCCGCCGGGTGTGGGCGGTGCCGGGACGGGAGCAGCCATGTGGCGATCGTATGGGTCCGCCCGCCACGACGCCGCCGGTCCGCCAGGCTGCCGGTGCCGCCGGGACGTGTGCCGGTACCAAGGGGCTGACGGATGGTACGCACCTCCACCGATCAGCGCGATCGGTGGGAGCGTGGACCGGTTTCCGGCGACACTGGAAGCTGGCCCTCGGCTACCGGCGTCCGGTCGCCGTGGGCGCTGGCGTGTGTGCATCGGAGGTCGGCCGTGTACTGGGCACGAGTTCCACCGGATCGCGGCAGGGCAGGGACACTCGGCAGAGGCAACGAGGGAGGCGCGGATGTCCGGCGGGCACGACGGACCGGTTGCCGGCGAGGGGGGTGGGCCCCGCGGTGAGTGGCTGCCCGCGGGCCCGAGGCGCAGCCCCGACAGCGCCAGTCCCGACAGCGCCAGTCCCCATAGCGCCAGTCCCGATGGTGGCAGCGCCGACGCTGCCGGCGCCGGTCGGGATGGTACCGGTGCTGCTGGTACCGGTGGTATCGGTTCGGGCGGCAGCCCTGGCGGTGAGGTCTACGACTGGTACACCCGGGGTGTCGCCCTGCTCGACCGGGGCAACGCCAACGCCGCGGTTCAGCTGCTGGCCCACGCCGTGGCCGCCGAACCGGGCTCGCGTAGCGTCCGGGAGGCGCTGGCTCGGGCCCAGTTCGACGCCGGCCAGTACGGCGCGGCACGGGAGAGTTTCGCCTGGATCGTCGACCACGACCCGACCGACGACTACGCGCAGTTCGGGCTCGGGATGGCGGCTCGCCGGACGGGCGACCTGCGCGCCGCGGTGGAACATCTGGCGCTCGCCGTCGCGATGCGTCCGGACCTCGGGCACTACGGCCAGGCGCTACGCGGTGTGCGGGCCGCGCTCAACCGGCCCGTGCGGGGACGGCCATGACCCACGGCCTGCGCCTTCCCGCACAACCGGTCAGCTCGCGTAAGCCGCTGTCTGCGTCGCCGGCCCCGCTCGTCGACGTCCACGACGTCGCCCTGATGGATCTTGACGGGGTGGTGTACCGCGGGTCCGAGGCCGTACCCCATGCGGCGTGGGCCATCGGGGCCGTCCGCGAACGTGGCATGCGGATGGTGTTCGTCACCAACAACGCGCTGCGTCCGCCGGCCCGGGTCGCTGAGCGGCTCATCGCCTTCGGCGTGCCCGCGGTCTCGGCCGACGTGGTCACTTCCGCGCAGGCGGCAGCGCGGCTGCTCGCCGAACGCCTGCCCGGTGGGGCGGCTGTCCTGGTCACCGGCGGGGAGGGTCTGCGTGAAGCGGTGCGGGACGTGGGCCTGCGGCCGGTGGCGACCGCGCGGGAGGAACCGGCCGCGGTGGTGCAGGGTTTCGATCCCGACCTCGACTACGCTCGGCTCGCCGAGGCCGCGCTCGCGATCCAGGCGGGAGCGCTGTGGGTCGCGAGCAACACCGACGCCTCGGTACCGACCGAGCGTGGCCTGCTGCCCGGCAACGGTTCCCTGGTGGCGATGCTGAGCACCGCGACCGGAGCTGCTCCCATCGTGGCCGGCAAGCCGGAGAGGGCGTTGCACGAGGAGTCGGTTCGCCGCGGCGGTGCCCGGTTCCCGCTGATCGTCGGTGACCGGCTCGACACCGACATCGCATCCGCCGTCCGCTCGGGCACGCCGTCCCTGCTGGTGCTCACCGGGGTGACGTCCGGAGGTGAGCTCCTGCGCGCCGGGGCGCTGTACCGGCCGACCTATCTTGCGGCCGATCTGCGGGGCCTGCTTGTGGGCCATCCGGGCACGCGGGTGCATGCGCCGGCCGGTGGGAGCGGCGGCGCCGCGCGGCCGGACGGGGTGGAGGTGGAGGCGGTCTGCGGCCACTGGGCGGCCCACGTGCGGGAGGGGACGCTGAGCTGGCGGAAGGTGCGACCGGCGGGACGACCCGCCCACCGGGTGGAGGCAGTGAGCGCCATCGGGGGCGACGGGCCGGGGGACGGCCCGTGGGGTAACGGGCCGGGAAACGGCTTGCCGGGGGAGGGTTCGCGGGAGGACGACGGTTTGGACGCGCTGCGAGCGGCGTGTGCGGCCGCGTGGGCAGCCGCGGACGGGGACGACCCCGTGCGGGAACTGGCCGGTGAACGTCCGCCCGGTTGCGCCGATCTCGACTGAACCGATTCCGGCTGAAATCAATCCCGTGTGATGCCGCAGGTCCTGCGGCGGGCCGCGAACCTACAACAGTGAACGCATCCGCAGCAGGTCCCGCATGCTGGCGTCCACCTTCAGGCGGCCGCTGGCCCATGCCGAGGTGAACTCCAAGCTACCGTCGGTGACAGCGATCAGGTCGTCGCTGTTCACCGTGACGGTCACCTGCGCTGCCGTGCGATCCCCTTCGTTGATGTCGAGGACACTGCCGTCACGCAGTTCCGCGGAGAAGCTTGCTCCGAGATCGGGAATCCTGCATACGATCGTGCGGTCGGGGGTCAGGCTACGCAGGCGGTCGTCGGTGAGTTCGTTGAGTCGCTCCGCCAACGTGCGCAACGCCGTCGCGCACTGCTGCATGGTCGCCATACCGGTTGATTCCTCCCTTCGGTCGTGCCGTGCCTTCCGCCGCCGGCAGGCTGCGCCGTGCCATGGCCGGGACCAGCAGCCTGCCAGGACCGCCGCGATGCACCCGGCTGCAACAGTCAATACCGTGGACGGGATCCGGCATGCTGGATGGGACGATAGCGGCGTGCCGCGGGGTGACGGCCCTGCCGCCGCTGCCGCGGAAGAGGACACTTTATGACCGTTGACGTCCCGGACGATGTTCGGGCCGCGCTCGCGCAGGTGGACCGGCTGCCGGCGTTGCCGGTGTCGGTTCACGTCGCTGTCTTCGAGGAGGTCCACCGTCTGCTGGACGGCGTGCTCGCGGATCTGGACGGCCTCGCCGCCGCCTCGCCGCGACCGGATGCCGCGCCGCCCGGCCGGACGCCGGCGTGACCAGGACGAGGCGTCCCGTCGCGGTCCGCAGGACGCGGCTGGACCGTGAACTCGTCCGGCGCGGTCTGGTGCGCTCCCGTGAGCAGGCCAGCGAAGCGATCACGGGGGGTCGGGTCCGGGTGTCCGGGCGTCAGGCGACCAAGCTCGCCACGGTCGTGGACGACACGACACCGATTGTGATCGTTGCCGGTGACGACCCCGGCTACGCCTCCCGGGGCGCCCACAAGCTGCTCGCGGCCCTGTCCACCTTCGGCGGAAGTGCCGCTGGAAGTGCCGCGGAAGACGCTGGGGGAAGCCGGCTGCGGCTTCGGGTGGCCGGGCGGCGCTGCCTGGACGCCGGGGCGTCCACCGGCGGCTTCACCGACGTGCTGCTGCGCCACGACGCCGCCGAGGTCGTGGCGGTCGACGTCGGATACGGCCAGCTGGCCTGGCAGCTGCGTACCGACCCCAGGGTTGCTGTCCTCGAGCGCACCAACGTCCGTTTCCTCACCGCCGAGGCGATCGGCGGGCCCGTCGACGTGGTTGTGGCAGATCTGTCGTTCATCTCGTTGCGGCTGGTGTTGCCGGCGCTTCGGGCGTGTGCCCGGCCGGACGCCGACTTCGTCGTCCTGGTCAAACCGCAGTTCGAGGTCGGGCGTGCGGATCTCGGGCCGGGCGGGGTGGTGCGCGACGTGGCACTGCACGCCCGCGCGGTGCGGGAGGTGGCCGATGCCGGGGCCCGGCTGTCACTCGGCGTGCGTGGAGTCGTCGCGAGCCCGCTGCCGGGGCCCGCGGGCAACGTCGAGTACCTGCTGTGGCTCGCCGGGGACGCCCCGCCGATGCCGCCGCCGCGGCTGACCGAGGCGATCACCTCCGCGATCGCGGCCGGTCCGGCCGGTGGGTCCGCGGGTGCGCCGGCAGCCGTGTCCGCGGACGGAGAATCAGGATCCGTCCGGTCGGAGGCTTCCGCACCCTGCGCCGATCCTGCCTTTCCCGCTGAGCCTGATCCTGATTCCGAGCCGTCCACCGAGTGCGACGAGGGCCGCCGATGAGTCGGGAAGTCCAGTGAGCCGGGAAGTCCTGGTGGTGACCCACCCACGCCGGTCGGTCGTACGGGAGATCGCCCAGCGGGTGCTGGACCAGTTCGTCGCCGCCGGGGTCGCTCCGCGGGTCCTGCGGGACGAGGCCGAACTGCTCGACCTGCGCTGCGAGAACGTGGTCCCACCGGACGACGCCGCCGCGCTCGGGGTCGAACTGGTCCTCGTGCTCGGTGGGGACGGCAGCCTGCTGCGGGGGGCGGAGCTCGCGCGTACCGCCGACGCGCCCCTGCTCGGGGTCAACCTCGGTCATGTCGGTTTTCTCGCCGAGGCCGAACCGGACGCGCTGGAGTCCACGGTCGATCATGTCGTCCGCAAGGACTACCGGGTCGAGGAGCGGATGACCGTCGACGTGACGGTCCGTCACCGCGGCGAGCTGACCTACCAGGGCTGGGCGCTCAACGAAATGTCGCTGGAGAAGGTCGACCGCTCCCGGATGCTCGAGTGCGTCCTCGAGGTCGACAACCGCCCGCTGTCCCGGTGGGGGTGTGACGGCATGATCTGTTCGACCCCCACCGGGTCGACGGCGTATGCGTTCTCGGTCGGCGGCCCGGTCATGTGGCCGGGTGTCGAGGCTCTGCTGGTCGCGCCGATCAGCGCCCATGCCCTGTTCGCCCGCCCCCTGGTGCTGGCCCCGACGTCGTCGGTCGCGATCGAGGTGCTCCCCTCGACGCCGGCCGTCCTGGCCTGCGACGGCCGGCGATCGGTGGACGTCGAGGCGTTCTCCCGGGTCGAGATCGTGCGGGGACGCCGTCCGGTGCGGCTCGCCGTGGTGCACCCGCGGCCTTTCACCGACCGGCTGGTGGCGAAGTTCGACCTTCCGGTGGCGGGCTGGCGGGGGCGGATCGGCCGATGAGCGCGGCTGGGCTGGTAGGCCAGTGCAGGCAGCTGGGCGCGGCTGGCCCGGTCGGCCCGGGCAAGTCGGTGGGCCCGGCAAGGCCGGTGAGCGCGGCGGGGCCGCTGCTGCCGGAGGCGCGTTGCCCGGGCGGCCGGCGCCGCGGACGCCGCACCCCATAGAGTCACATCTGTGCTCGAGGAGGTTCGCATCCGCGGTCTCGGGGTCATCGACGACGCCGTGCTCGAGCTGGCGCCCGGCCTGACCGTGGTCAGCGGTGAGACCGGAGCCGGCAAGACCATGATTGTCCAGGGGCTCGGGCTGCTCACCGGCGGGCGCGCGGACACCGGTCTGGTCCGGCCCGGGGTGGCGCGGGCCTTCGTCGACGGGCGGATGGCCGTCCCGCCGGACGGTCCGGTGGCCGAACGGGTCCGCGACGCCGGTGGCGAGTGCGACGAGGAGGGTCTCGTCCTCGGGCGGACGCTGACGGCCGAGGGACGTTCCCGCGCGCACGTCGGCGGGCGGGCGGTGCCGGCCAGCGTCCTCGCCGAGATCACCGATGGGCTGATCGCCATCCACGGCCAGTCCGACCAACAACGGCTCCTGCGGGCCGGGGAACAGCGTGCCGCTCTCGACCAGTTCGCCGGTGACACGGTCGCACGGCCCCTGGCCGCATATGCCACCGCCTACGCACAGCTGCGTACGGTCTCCGCCCGGCTTGCCGAGATCACCGACCGTACCCGGGAACGCTCGGCCGAGGCCGAGCTGCTGCGGACCGGACTGTCCGAGATCGAGAAGGTCGACCCCCGTCCTGGTGAGGACACCGCCCTCGACACCGAACTACGGCGGCTGGAACACGCCGAGACATTGGTGCAGGCCGCCAGCGGCGCCCACGCCGTGCTGGTGTCCGACCCCGCCGTCGGCGACAGCGCACCGGGCGCCACCGACCTGCTGGGGGCCGCCCACCGGATGGTCGCCGCGGAGGCGTCCCTCGACCCGGACCTGTCCGACCTCGCCGACCGCCTGCACGAGGCCGGGATGCTGCTCGCGGACGTCGCCGCGGATCTGGCCTCCTACGCCGCCGGGGTCGAGTCCGACCCGGTGCGTCTCGCCGGCGCCGCGGACCGCAGGGCGGCGCTGGCGGCCCTTGCCCGCGCCCACGGCACCGATCTGTCCGGGGTCCTGGAATGGGCCGACCAGGCCGGGCGGCGCCTGCTCGAGCTCGACTCCGAGGGTGACCAGGCCGGCGCGTGGGCGTCCGAACGCGACCGGTTGGTGACGGAGCTCGGTGGGCTCGCCGCGCAGATCAGCGCCGCCCGCCGGGCCGCGGCGGACCGGTTCGCCGCGGCGGTCGCGGCCGAGCTCGCGGGCCTGGCGATGCCACGGGCCAAGGTCGAGGCGGTCGTGACACAACGCGCCGATCCCGCCGGCGCCGGCCTTCCGGTGGACGGGCAGCTGCTCGCCTACGGCCCGGCCGGGGTCGACGAGGTGGAGTTGCGGCTCATACCGCATCCAGGTGCGCCATCACGTCCGGTGCACAAAGGCGCGTCCGGTGGTGAACTGTCCCGGGTGATGCTCGCCATCGAGGTCGTGCTCGCGGCCGGCGACGTCGCCACGACGATGGTCTTCGACGAGGTCGACGCCGGTGTGGGTGGGCGTGCCGCGGTCGAGGTCGGGCGCCGGCTCGCCCGGCTCGCACGCACGCATCAGGTGATCTGTATCACCCATCTGCCTCAGGTGGCGGCTTTCGCCGACCGCCACCTGGTGATCAGCAAGGCCGACGACGGTTCGGTGACCCGCAGCGGGGTGGTGACCCTCGACGACACCGGCCGGGTCCGCGAGCTGTCCCGGATGCTCGCCGGCGTCGAGGAGAGCACGCTCGCCCGCGGCCACGCCGAGGAACTGCTGGCCAACGCCGCTGCCGACAAGGCTGGGAGTTCCTGACCACGGATCTCTGCCGGTGGGTGTGGCAGTCCTTCCCGGAGGACCTCGTCCGTGCGGTCGAGGCGCGTACCGGGCCGCGTGGATTCTCCGCCGTGGCCACGTCGGCGCGGCCGCGGAACCAGTGCTCGATCGCCACGATCCCCTCGGGCTCGTCGGCGGGAAGGTTCGTGACGAGGAAGCTGACCGCCCAGGCATGGTCGGCCACGCCTTTGAGGACCAGGGCGAGCTGGCCTTTCGGGATCGTGCGCCGCCGCCGGGAGCACGGGTCGGCCGAGATCTCCTCGGCGGGCACCGTCACCCGCCAGGCGATCGTGTAGGTGCCGGGCGAGAACCCCGCCGGGGCGTAGCTGGAAGCGGCGACCGCGGCATCCGCGAACGCGGCGGAGAAGAAGCCGGAGTCGGCGCGGACCCGCGGCGGGGCGCACACCGCGCCGGGCAGCACCCTCAGCGCCCGGCGCAGCAGGCCGACGACATGGGGCCGGGGATCCTGGTTGCCGGCGAGCAGGTCCGCGGCCAGGGTCAGGCCGGTGCGCGCCCAGCTCGCCAACAGCGGCCGGCCCGCGCGTCTGCCCTCGTAGGTGTAGGCGACGCCGCGTTTCTTACGGCCGTAGACCTCCACGTCAGAGGAATCGAAGTCGAGCGTCGGGCGGTGAAGGACGAGCTCGGCGCGCCGCTGGGCGGGCAGCCGGTCGAGATACCGCCGCGCGATCTCGGCCAGCCCGGTCTCGATCCCGGCCAGCTGGGCTGGTCCGAACCGTTCGGCGAGTCGGGCCGCGGTCCGCGACGGGGCGAACGGCACCGGCGCGAGCAGCGCCCCGGCCGCGTCCGCCCGCGACCGGTCCAGCCCCGACAGCGACGACTCGCCCCCAGCTGGCTGGTCGCCATCCCGACGAGCAGTTCACCGGCCCCCAAGCCCCGCGCCCGCTGCTTGACCGGCCCGATCCCAGCCTCGAGCGCGCCGACGGTCCCGAGCCGGTCGACGAGCTCGTGCACCGCGACCAGCCCCGCCGACCCCGTCACCGACGGATCCACCGGCCCGATCCGCACCCGCTCCCGCCGGCACCCCCGCCCATGAACCCTCTCCGGGGCCGGGCTTCCGTGACGACTCGACGCTGCGTATCCTTGCCACCTGACGGGTGCCTCTCGCCTGGGATATCGGTTTGGTCTCGCAACCCCCGATTCTCCCTGCGCAACAGGCACCCGATCACTTTCCACGATCAACAAGCAGTCAACGCCACCCCGGTACTGGCGAATCTAGGTCAGAGGGGCTCATCTAGTCGCGCTTCATGCCCCGCGGCCACACGACGCGCACAGGTATTCGCCGATCTTTGGCATAGGCGACGACGTCGGCGGTACCACCATAGCCGCGTGCTGGCTCACCGTCCCACACCGCGATGAGTTCATCTGCATCGTTGACGATCAGTCGGCTCGCATCCATGTGGGCTTCAGAGTTCGATGCTTCGTGGTCAAGGCGCTGGATTGTGTGTGCCGCGTCGAGAATACGATCATAGTCCAGGTGGTGGGACGCGGGTAGATCATTGCGATATGTGGTGGCTGGAACTACGACAGATAGCTGTCCTCCGAGTTCCAGAACAATTTCGGCGAAGATGCTGTCGGCGCCATCTGCGATACAACTGATGCCGGTGAGTTGGTCGCCTGGGATGGTGCCGAGAAGTTGACGGAGCTCACGGCGGACGTATTCTTCGATTTCATGAGATAACCCTCTATGGCCAGTTATGCCAATCCTCGGCATACGCTTGCCTTTCAGATGTCGATTGGGTCGAGTTCGTGAAGTCGGGCGTCAAGCTGGTTGATTGCATCACATGTGACAGCGGCTGGGATAGCCTGACGGGTTCGCCATGCGGCGCGGACTACTCTGTGAGAGTTTTTTACTGCGGCTACGTTTAGAGCGATGAGGGCAACGCTGGCGCTCTGCTCATACTCGGCCTTCATACTGTGGGCGGTGGCTTGGTCGAGCAGTGTGAGGGCGTACTGAGCCGTGTGATTGCGTGCTTGTGCCGTGGTAGCGGCGGGTACGCATTCAAGCGCGAGATCAGGGTATCCAAGATTGACGGCGGTGGTGAGCCGGTATCCAGCCAGTTTGGCAGCGTCGAACCGCATGACCCATGGCCAGGGAGGTTGCTCGTCGGACGAGATGCTAGTGACGGCCTCCTCGGCGTCGTCGATGTGGCCCCAGGCTGCCTTCTCATCTCCTGCGGCGGCATGGGTGATGGCAGCAGTGGAGCTCATCCAGGCATCCACAACGGCGTGTCTGCTGCTGTTCGGCAGTGCGTTCCGGGCCTTCTCCAGGAACAATAGACCGCGGTGCGCGTTGCCCGTACTGGCGGAAAAAACAGCAAGGCTGCCGATCATGTAGGCGACGAGAGTTCGGTGTCGTGATTCCCGCGCAAGACGGACAGCTGCCTGATAGTAACGCTGCGCTGAACCGATCTCCCACATATCCCAAGAAAGCCAGGCGAGGAACCCGAACCCTTCACTGAGTCCTTCGGTTGCTTCCCGCCGGGCAGTTGGATCCTGTGACTCCCCGCCGACAGAGCGAAGTAGCCGAAGGTGTTCGACGACGATTCCAGCAAGCTCGCAGGCCGACATCGAGCCTTCGCGGCGACGTTGAGCCATGGTAACTGCTCGAAGTACGGACACCTTGGCGGTCGGGTCCGCGTCCATGGTCGAAAGATAGGACTCCAACTGCGCAAGCGCACCTGCGCTGAAGGCACTCGCGAACAGGTCTCTCCGGTGCATCGCTGACCACTCGTCCAATAGCAGAAGATCATTGGCGGGGTTACCCGCCTGGATGGTCGGCGACAGTAGCTCTCTCTCGGACGGAAAGCCAAACGTGACGTTGGACGTCCGGACCTCACCAGGCGGGATAAGGGCAGCGGGGGGGATGCTGTCGTCAGGGGTTGCGGCTTGGCGGAGTCGCCGGAAGCCCAGTTCATGATCTGTTCGTGCGCGAAGGACTGCTCGAAGTGCAGCACGGTAGTCCGTCTGTGGCCAGCGGATTACCCCCCCGTTCGAGCTTGCCAATGTAATGATCGTCTATAGCGACGGTTCGGTCTTTGTGCTCGAAGATCCAGGCGTTTGCCAGATCGGCGAGTTCCTGGCGTGACAGCGGTTCGCCGGGGGCGTTCGGTGATTCGATGCGCGTTCGCGCTCGCCGCAGCTGTGGGTTTGACTCTGTCACCGTGGCCTCTCTTCGCGGACGTATATCTAGATCGTTATACATGGGGTAGTCACCTCATAACGTAACGAGATGTTGCTTGATGCCGCCCACCTGCCCCTGAAACAGCCCCATATCTGCCCCTCGAGTGCCCATTGAAGTGTCCTAGATCGGCCGCATACAGCAATGAGAGCCTCGGTCAGCGGTTCCGCTCGGGCTGACAAGAGTCCCCGGCGCGGCGCGGCGGCGCGGTGTGATGCCGGGTTCTGGGCGTGGGAAGCGTCCGGGGCGGTGTCGCCGGGCCGGTTCCGGGCGGGTGCCCCCTTCACCCTTCATCCGTCCGGGACCGGCTTGTCCTCGGTTGATGCGGGAGGGAGGCAGGACAATGGACGGTTCGGGCACGTTGTATGCGCTGGTCCAGTTCGGTGGTGCGGAGAGGTGGGCGGTCTCGGGGGTGGTGATGGCCTTTGAGAGCGTGACCGCTGCCGATCAGCATGCCCGGTCGGCCGGGATAAGTGACTACGCGGTGGGGCCGGTGCGGTTCACCGAGAGTGTGGCGGCTCCGGCGGTGCGCTGGCGGGGAGACACCCGATGAGCGGGGATGGTCTGCCTCCATCGGAGCACTGCCGGTCCGTGCCGAGATCGCTGAATACGGGTGATCGGACCGTGTGGAGTGGTCCGGTGCTGCGTGTGTCAGATCTTCGTCGGAGTCTGCTTGCGGTGTTGGCGGTGACGCCGAAACCGTTGTTGCGGGCCGGTGACGGGGTGACGGAGGCCGAAGCATTGGCGTTCTTCGCCGGTCAGGGTGCGGCGTTGGAGGCGGTACACACCGTGGTAGCCCGCGCATGGCGTGCGGACAGGGTGCCGCCGGGTCGACGCGGGACCAGGCCAGTGGATGCTGGTAGTGACCTCACCGCTGACGGGTCCGGGTCGGTGCTCTCGGCCGTGGACGACGAGATGTGGGCAGCGGCAGTCACACGGCTGGTGGGACGGCAGCATTTCCCGTTCCTGGATGGTCCGCGGGTGCCGGATGAGCCGGCCATCCCAGGTGCGGCTACCGCGCTCACCGGGGGGCGGTTGGTGGTCGTGGACGGTGACGGGGTGGTGGTGGCCGAGTTCGACGCGGCGGCGTGGGAAACCGCGCACGCCTGGGTGCATGCGCGGGTGACCGAGCCGTTGACGCGGCGGCCGGTGTGTATCGAGGACCACCGCAACCGGCAGACCTGGCAGGTCGACATCGGCTCGTGCACGCACATCGTGTGGATGCCGGGTGAGCCGACCGGCGCTGGGATGCGGTGCCCGCTCTGACGGTGCCGGTACAGAGGGGGCAGGGTAGCCGACCGCTGCTGCGGTGTGTTCTCGTGTGCGCCGCACAGATCATGACCTATGACGGGTTGGGGTGCGAGTGAAGCATGACATATATCTGGCTGCGCACGGGGGCGTGGGCCGCTTGTTTACAGCCGGGCAGGCCATGATGATGAGCCGCGTCGCATGCTGCCGCCGGAGTGGCCATGCGCAGTGATCCCCATGTGGAGTCACGGTGTCCGGCGTGTGGTGCCCGCTGGGCCACGCTGCTTCGCAGCGCCGAGGATCTTCTTGCCGACAGCAGATGGACTCGTGACCTGCTCACCGACCGCCTCAGCGACGAACCCGTCATGCTGAAGGACACCGCCGTGTTCACCCAGGACTATCGTGCTGATCTTCTGGTCTGCCGCGCCTGCCAGTCGGTTTTCCGTGATCCGAGCGCGGTACCCGCCGGACGGATGGACCGGTACGTCACCGACCACTACGACCCCGCCTATCTGGACCGCATGTGGGTGGGATTCATCGCAGGCTACCAGCGCGACCACCCCTGGAACGCGGCCCACGGCGTACGGGCCGGAGCGCGCATCCTGGAGATCGGAAGCTGGTTCGGCGCCTTCCTGATCTATGCCACGCACCACGGCGCCCACGCCATTGGCGTCGATCTCGGCACCGAGGCTGCCGCCTACGCACGCCGGCACGGGGCCACCGTCATCACCGCCCCGTTCGACGTCAACGCATTCGACGGTCAGCGGTTCCACGCCGTCTGGATCTTGAACTGTTTCGAGCAGCTCTCCGACCCCGGTCAGGTCCTCCTCGACGCGGCGCGGCTGCTGGAACCCGGCGGCCATCTGGTGATCCGAACCCCTAATGCCGCTTTTATCCGCTTTGCCTATACTCGCTGTCCCCCCACGCTCGGCCGGCGGCTGCTGGCCGGCACGAACCTCGGCGGGGTGGCCTACGCGGTCTCCTACAGCACACACGCGCTGACACGGCTCATCACGGCAGCCGGATTCACCGGCGTGGCCGTCCGCGGCCGGGAACACGCATCCCCCGCGCGGCGCGCGTTCACCAGCACCCCCTTGGCCTGGCAGCCAGGCCGACGAGCGCTCTACCGGCTCGCCTCCGCACGGGGCATGGCCGGTCCTGCCTGGCCCTGGATGGACATCACCGCCACCCGACACGCAGAGCCTCGACAGGGATCCGATTCGGTAACGTCCCAGTCCGCACGAGTCACAGGAGCAGCATATGTCCGATTTTGACCTACTCCGGCGGATTGACCCGCAACTCGCCGTTCTCCTCGACGCCGAGCAGCGCCGGCACGACACGACCATCGACCTGATCGCCAGCGAGAACTACGCAAGCCCCGCCGTGCTTGCCGCGACCGCAAGCGTGCTGTCCGCCAAATACGCGGAAGGCTACCCGGGCAAGCGGTACTACCAGGGCAACACGATTGTCGATCAGATCGAGCAGCTTGCCATCGACCGTGCGCGGGCGACCTTCGGGGCCGCATACGCCAACGTTCAGGCGCATTCCGGCGCCGAGGCCAACCACGCCGTCTACTACGCGCTGTGCGAGCCCGGCGACACCACCATCGGCATGGACGTCCCCAGCGGAGGGCACCTCAGCCACGGATCGCCCGTCACCTTCGTGCGCCGCTACTACAACCCGGTCCTGTACCAGGTCGACCCCGACACGGAACGTATCGACCACGAAAAACTGGCGACGATCGTGGCCGAGCGCCGCCCGAAACTACTGATGATCGGCACCAGTTCCTATCCACGCCGCTTCGACTGGGCGCGGCTGGCCGAGATCGCCCACGGGGCCGGGGCCTGGCTGGTCGCCGACATCGCCCACCTGGCGGGACTGGTCGCCGGCGGTGCGCTGGACAACCCGTTGCCCTACGCCGATGTCGTGACGACCACCACGCACAAGACGTTGCGCGGCCCGCGTGGCGCTCTGATCCTGACCAACAACGAGGATGTGGCGGGCCGCATCAACAAGGCCGTTTTCCCCGGTCTGCAAGGTGGCCCGCATCAGCACCACATCGCCGGTATCGCCGTGACCCTTGCGCAGGCGCAGACCCCCGCGTTCGCGGCCTACGCCCACCAGATCATCGCGAATGCTCAGGCCCTCGCGGCCGGGCTCCTCGATCACGGCTTTCAGCTCGTCACCGGCGGGACCGACACCCACCTTCTCGTACTCAAACTGGCCGCCTCGGGCATCGACCTGACCGGCCGTGAAGCCGCGGACGCGTTGGAAGCCACCGGAATCGTGGCCAACCGAAACCCCATCCCCTACGATCCGAACCCCCCGTACAACCCCGGCGGCATCCGCTACGGCACCCCCGCCATGACGACATGCGGCATGCGCGAACCGCAGATGCGCCGCATCGCCGACTGGACGGCCGAAATCCTTCGCCATCCCGAGGATGAAACACGGCTCGAACGCATCCGTGGCGAAGTGGTGACACTCCGCAAGGAGTTCGCTGGCCTCGGCCAGCCCTGACACTCGTAACCTGGCCAACGCACCGACCATCGGCCCATCGCCCCATATCCGGGCCCCCACGCGAGGGGCGTCATAACGACGGAAACCACCTGTGCGGTCCATCGGGACCGCGCCGTCATCGGTGGCGATCGGTGTACGTCCGCAGGCTCCGCCGTCCCGTCGACTGGGAAGTGGACCGGCGGCGAAGCTCACACCGGCATGGGGACGCCGGAGGTGTGGTTGTGTGTTCAAGTAGTGTCCCGCGAGGCCGCCGGGCGCCCGGCACGAGCGATGATCGTGTGCCCTTCGGCCTGGACTGCCGGATCCGTGACGACACCCGACCATCAGGAGTCCCACTTTCATGACCGTCACCGACACCTCCACCAGCAGTGCCCTGACACTGGATGCCGCCGCCGCGGATCTGCTGTTCCACTCGGCCCGGACCGCGAACACCTTCAGCGAAGAACCGGTGTCCGACGAGCAGATCCGTGCCGTCTACGACCTGGTCAAATGGGCGCCGACCAGCATGAACGCCCAGCCGTTGCGGATCATCCTGGTTCGCTCGCCCGAGGCGCGGGAGCGGCTGGTCGCGCACCTCAGTTCGGGTAACCAGACAAAGACGCGGTCCGCGCCGCTCGTGGCCATCGTCGCCGCGGATGTCGACTTCCACGAGAACCTCCCGCAGGTCTTCCCGCACCTGCCGACCGCCAGGGACTTCTTCACCGAACCGGCCGCCCGCGAGCAGTCCGCGCGTTTCAACGCCGGCCTGCAGATCGGCTACTTCATCCTGGGTATCCGCGCCGCGGGGCTCGCGGCCGGCCCGATGACGGGGCTTGACGCCGGTGCCGTCGACAGGGAGTTCTTCGCCGATCAGCCGCTGCGCACACTCGCTGTGATCAACATTGGCAGGCCAGGTGAGAACGCGTGGTTCGACCGGAACCCGCGACTGGACTACGAACAGGTCGTCTCCGTTCTGTGACGTCTGTTCTGTGACGCCCGTCTTCTGGTCGTCGGCGCGACGGCGGAGGCGGGGTGTCGAGTCGGTTGGATGCGGCGGTGGCCGGTATCCAACCGACCTTCGTCACCGGACTTGAACGATCCCACGGACGATGGGCCCGGACAGGGCCGCGTCCGGGTCGGCGCGGAAGGCTGCTGCTTCGGCCGGCCGGTCGAGACGGACGACCGTACGGGCATGCAGGGCCGCAGTGGTGGTCCTAACCGCTCTCACGCAGTATTGAGTACCACTTTTCCGCAGGATTGAGTGCCGCTATCCCGCACCGCGGAGTGCCGCTTTTCCGCGCTGAGGCCGTTGCCGAGGCCGCATGGTGTGCGCCGGACAGCCGGGGGCAGGCCGGTGGGACCCGGGCATGGCCCGATACGGGGCGCCCGCGCATGGCCCGACCCGGGGCGGGGGTGTTACCGTGAAATCCCGTGGACCGGCCGGGTACGGGTCCGGCCGGCGAAACCCACGGAAGGGTCCCAGCGTGGCGCAGGCGCACGTGACCAGGCACATCTTCGTGACCGGAGGCGTGGCCTCCAGTCTCGGCAAGGGGCTCACCGCCTCCAGCCTCGGTCGTCTCCTCAAGGCTCGTGGCCTCCGGGTCACCATGCAGAAACTTGATCCCTATCTCAACGTCGACCCCGGCACGATGAACCCGTTCCAGCACGGGGAGGTCTTCGTGACCGACGACGGCGCCGAGACCGACCTCGACATCGGCCACTACGAGCGGTTCCTGGACGTCGACCTCGACGGTAGCGCCAACGTCACCACCGGTCAGGTCTACTCGGAGGTGATCGCCCGCGAGCGCCGGGGCGGCTACCTCGGCCAGACGGTGCAGGTCGTCCCGCACATCACCGACGAGATCAAGGATCGGATCCGCAGGCTCGCCACAGACGCCTGGGACGTGGTCATCACCGAGGTGGGCGGTACCGTCGGTGACATCGAGTCACTGCCCTACCTCGAGGCGATCCGCCAGGTCCGCCACGAGGTCGGGCGGGACAACGTCCTGACCGTCCACGTGAGCCTGGTGCCCTACCTCGCCCCCTCCGGGGAGCTCAAGACCAAGCCCACGCAGCACTCGGTGGCGGCGTTGCGCAGCATCGGCCTCCAGCCGGACGCGGTGGTCTGCCGGTCCGACCGCCCGTTGCCGGACGCGCTCAAAAGCAAGATCGCCCTGATGTGCGACGTGGACGACGAGGCCGTCGTCGGCGCGCCGGACGCGGCCTCGATCTACGACATCCCCAAGGTGCTGCACCGGGAGGGTCTGGACGCGTATGCGGTCCGCCGCCTCGGCCTGCCCTTCCGCGACGTCGACTGGACCGAGTGGGACACCCTGCTGCGCCGCGTCCACCGCCCGGCCAAGCTGGTCACCGTGGCGATCGTCGGCAAGTACGTCGACCTGCCCGACGCCTACCTGTCGGTCACCGAGGCGCTGCGGGCGGGCGGGTTCGCGGTGGACGCCCGGGTGGAGATCCGCTGGGTGCCGGCGGACTCCTGCTCGTCCCCGCAGGCCACCGCGGTCGCGCTGGACGGCGTCGACGGCGTGCTCGTGCCGGGCGGCTTCGGTATCCGCGGGATCGAAGGGAAGATCGAGGCGCTTCGGCACGCGCGGACGAACGCGATCCCGGCCCTGGGCCTGTGCCTGGGTCTGCAGTGCATGGTCATCGAGGCCGCCCGCAACATGGCCGGGCTCACCGGCGCGAACTCGACCGAGTTCGATCCGCAGACGCCGGATCCGGTGATCTCCACGATGGCCGACCAGCGCGCCGTGGTCGCCGGGGAGCGGGACATGGGCGGCACGATGCGCCTCGGGTTGTATGCGTGCACGCTCGCGCCCGGTACGGTCGCCAGGCGTGTGTACGGGGTCGCGGAGATTGATGAACGCCACCGGCACCGCTACGAGGTCAACAACGACTACCGTGACCGGCTCGCCGCGGCCGGGCTGGTGATTTCCGGGACGTCGCCGGACGGCCGGCTCGTCGAGGTCGTCGAACTGCCGGTGGAGGTCAATCCCTTCTACGTCGGTACCCAGGCGCATCCGGAGTTCCGGTCCCGGCCGACCCGGGCTCACCCGCTGTTCCGCGCGCTGGCCGCGGCGGCGGTCACGCATGCCGAGCAGCGCACCGGGGTGCTGCCGGTCGAGCTTCCCAGCGGAATCGGGGACGTGGACGGCCAGGGGTTGTCGGCCGAGGTGAACTGTGAGGAGCTGGTGCCGTCATGGCCGCCGACAACGTGACAGCCGGCAAGGTGGGGGAGACCGGCGCGCAGGAGCCGGACGGGACACAGCCGGACACAGCGCTGGACACAGCGCTGGACGGGGTGCCCGCAGACGGGACGCCCGCAGACGGGACGTCCGTAGCAGCGGGCTACCGTTCCGACACCGGACACCACTACGAGGTGGCGGAGTCCGACGTCGTCTTCACCGGGCGGATCATCCGGCTCCGCCGGGACATCGTGCGGATGCCGGACGGCGTGGTGTCCCAGCGTGACGTCGTCATGCACCCCGGTGCCGTCGGCGTGGTCGCGCTGGACGAGACCGGGCAGGTGGTGATGGTCAACCAGTACCGTCATCCGGTCCGCCGGGCATTGTGGGAGCTGCCCGCCGGCATCCTGGACGTCCCTGGAGAGCGGCTGGCGACTGCGGCTGCCCGCGAGCTCGCCGAGGAGGCCCACCTCACGGCCGCGCGGTGGGACCTGCTGGTCGACGTCCTGGCCTCACCGGGCATGACCGACGAGGCCTACCGCGTCTTCCTCGCTCGTGATCTTGCAGTGATTCCGCCGTCACAGCGGCACGTCGGCGTCCATGAGGAGGCCGACATGCGGACGCAACGGGTGGATCTCGACGAGGCGGTGACCGGCGTGCTGTCCGGGTCGATCACCAACGCCATGGCTGTGATCGGCATCCTGGCGGTGGCGACGGCCCGCGCGGGCGGGTTCGCCTCGCTGCGCGCCGCGGACGTGCCGTGGCCGGACCGTCCGGCACCTGCCGGTTGACCGCCGCGAGGTTGATCTGCAGGGCCGCGTGCGGCAGGGCCGCGTCGGTCCGGCAGGTCAGCCGGCAGGCGGTCGGACGGCGTGGTCAGCCGTTGCCTGTGAGGACGCCGCCGGCCTCGTCCACGACGACGGCGGCGTTCGCCGCGAGGACCACCGGTTCCAGCGGGAACGCCTGCCCGACACCGGGTACGGCGAATGTTCCCTGCCAGGTCACCGTCAACGTGATCGTGTAGGTGCCGGGCTGGCGGTAGGGATGCGACACGTAGGCGTCGGGATGCTCCCTGGGTGAGATCGCCGGGTCGAAGGGGCGGCCGGGGGAGTCCGGGCCGGCCGTGCCGTCCCCGAAGTCCCACCGGTAGTGGGGGACCGCGGTGATCGTGGCGAGTACCGGTTGGTCGACGTTGAAGACGAAGCTCGGCGGGACCGGTGTGTACACCACCGTGGGCAGGTTGGCGAAGCTTCGCCCGCTCGGCGCGACGACGAGCGTGGGTCGGGGCAGGGCCTGTTCTCGCAGATAGTTGGTGAGCGCGGCCTGAACCTGGGCGAGGGTCGGGGCGGCGGCAGCGGCTTGGGGGTCGCACAGGGCGTTCGTGTCGGCGGCCGCCTCCGGGAAGGCCGCCCACAGCAGCTGCTCGAACTCGGTGGTTTCGTCGCCGATGTTGCAGAAGTTCAGGCGGACGGGGCAGTCCGCACACCCGGCAGCCGTCCGTGCGCCCCTGCCGGTCGCGGGCGTCCGGTGGAGCTGTCCGCCGACGAAGGTGTAGACGTAACCGTAGTCGGTGGCGCGCGTGTCGCAGTATCCCCACAGGGCCGCGCAGGGTGAGCCGGTCGGCGAACCCGGCGCCGCGGCGGCGGGCGACACGGCCGGCAGGAGCACCCCGAGCAGGCTCGTTGTGACGAGAAGCGACACGACCGCCATCAGTTTCACAACGCCGGCCGCACTACCGCCTCGGCCGATGCGGTGGCTGCCGTGGCGGCTCCCGCGACCGGGCCGAGGTGCGCCGAGGCGCGGGCGCAGGTGCGGCCATGACCGCGTCACGACGATCCCGTGGAGTACAGGAAGTTCTCGATACGCCAGCCCGCGGCGCCCAGCACCAGCATCGCGGTGGCGGCGCGGGCCGGCTGGGCGGGATAGGTCCTGACGGTGTTGCCGGCAGCGTCCAGGAGCCGGACGGTCCTGATCGCCACGGTCGTCTGCGCGGTGATGGTCTTCTCCCCGCGCGGGCCCATGGTGACCGGGCCGACGTCGAGCGGGTCCACGTCGGCGTGTCCGCCCTGGTCGTGGAAATTGCGGGTGACGCCGATGTCGAGCATGCACGTCTGGCATCCCGGCATGGCTGTCAGGCTCACCTCTGCCACCCGTCCCTCCCGACTGGCCTTGTTGATCTCTGTGAAGTACGCCTGGACCGTTGCCAGCGCCGTCCGGATCGGGTCGGCGGTCCGCTGCGCGGACGGCGTCGCTGCCGCCTGCGGCGCGGAGGCGGTCGTGAGCGGATCGCCAGAGGCCGACCCGTCCGCCTGGCCCGCCGAGCCGAGCGTTCCCGCCTTGGGCGGAGCCGAGGCGCCTGTGGTGGCCACGCCGCCACCACAACCGGCCGCCACCGCGATGACGGCAGCAACCAACAGACACCCGGCGTGCCGTGGCGGTCCGCTGTCTGTCCGCATCAGGTGTGAGGATAACCTCAGCCCACTACACGTACGGACAAGGGTTGGCAAATCGCCCTAACAGGCACGTCGTTCCACGCGAGCGCATGTGATCCGCACGGTATCGGCGGACGTCGTCCGCCGGGCCCCTACACTCACGTCGATGGCGAGCCACTCACGTCGATGATGAGCGCAGGCGTAGGGATGGGTTTATGTCACGTGAGCATGCCCGGGACCCGGGACCCGGGACCCGTGGCCGGTGACCCGGGACCCGTGGTCGAGCGCTTTCTCGATCATCTGGAGGGCGAGCGTGGGCTTGCGCACAATTCGGTCCTCGCCTATCGGCGCGACCTTCGTCGCTATCTGGAGCACCTGAGCGTTCGCGGGGTACGGTCCCTGGCCGACGTGGACGAATCCGAGGTGGCCGAGTTCGCGGCCACCCTGCGGGAAGGTGCTGGCGAGCACCGGCCGCTCGCGGCGTCGTCGGTGGCGCGGATGCTCGTCGCGGTCCGGTCGCTGCACCGCTTCGCCGCGCAGGAGGGCGAGGTCGCCTCCGATGTCTCCCGGCCCATACGCCCGCCGGCCCCGCCGCGCCGGTTACCCAAGGCGCTCACGGTGGATCAGGTGGTGGCTGTCCTCAGCGCTGCCTCTGCTCCCCTCAGTGGCGCTCCCCACGGCGGCGATCCCGCCGAGGGGAGCCGGCAGCTGCGGGCGGTCGCGCTGCTGGAGTTGCTCTACGGCACGGGCGCGCGCATCTCCGAGGCCGTCGGCCTCGACGTCGACGACCTGGATCTGGACACGGCGTCGGTGCGGCTGCGCGGCAAGGGCGGCCGCACCCGGGTCGTCCCGCTCGGGCGGTACGCCGGGGAGGCGCTGGCCGCCTACCTGGTCCGGGCCCGCCCGGTACTGGCGAGCCGGCGGGCGTCCCCGGCGGTCTTCCTGTCTCGGCGGGGGACCCGGCTGTCGCGGCAGAGTGCCTGGACGGTGCTGCGGACCGCGGCGGTGGCAGCCGGCGTGGAGGGCGTGTCACCGCACGTGCTGCGGCACTCCTTTGCGACCCATCTGCTCGACGGTGGGGCGGACGTCCGGGTCGTGCAGGAGCTGCTGGGGCACGTGTCGGTCAGTACCACCCAGATCTACACGCTGGTCACGGTGGACCGCCTGCGCGAGGTGTACGCGACATCGCATCCTCGGGCGTTGGGCAGCACACGCCCGGTCCGGGGCTGACCGGTCCTGGTCCCCGACCGTGGGAGGCTGCCAGTCGGCCGCCAGGGGTGACACGTCCGGTGCATGGCACATCGGGCACGCACCGCCTCCGGTCATCGGGTCGACGACGCCTGCGGGACGCCTGCGGTGGCCGCTGCGCATCCCCTGGCCATCGCCTGTTGACGATGGCCGCCCGGGTAGCCGGGCAAGCCCCAGGTAGCCGGTGGGGATCCGCGCTGCCGTCGGCCTGTAAGCAGGCTCAGGACGGGGTGTACGGCCCCAGGCTCGGCATGCCGTTGGACGGAGCGGGTGCGGGAACACCCCCGACGCCTCCCACGCTCTGCGTGCTGCGTTCGGCGAGTGTCTCACCGACCTTGCGCGCGATCGCCTCCATCAGGCGCAGTGCCTGCGGCAGCGACAGGTTGAGCACCACTTCGCTGTCGTTCGTCATCGCGAAGCGAACCGATACGTCCGCCATTGCTCGACCTCTCCCGCCTGATTCTGTGGATCTCGCCGCTGTTCGTGGAATGGAACGGTACGACCCGTCCTCGAACGACGTGTGGCCGGGGTTGTCCAACGCTCTGTGGATATCACGCAAAGCCATATCTTGCTCACGAAGTGTTGCAATCATGGAGTTGCTTTCGTCGTTCACCTTCCGCCGCTCCTCTGCCCGATCGGTACGGCCGCATCTTTCGAAAAGACTCCGCCCCCGGCGTCTGCCAGCCTCTTGCGGAATGATCAACGCTCGTAGCTGTCATGTTGTGAAGGCATAGTCCCGCATTCGCTCCCGGGTCGGGTGACCGGGGGTACCTGCAGGTGAATCCGGTCGTATGGATAAACTCCGAGTTGATCAGGAGGGTGGTTGTCCGGCACCGGCGCGGGAGAAGCACGGCCGGAGAATCATGATCGCGTTGCCTTCGGTCCTCCGGGTCGACCACGCCATAGCCGGCGGACCATGTTTGCCAGGCTCCGGCGCCGGCAGGCCCGGAGGGGTTTGAAGATCACTATTTCTCCTCCCCGGGGGACCCGTGGAAGGCGCCCGGGGCAGGCTTGCCTGATCGATACGGTGACGATCAGAATGCCCTGCAAGCACGTCATGCGGCAGGATGTGACCCATGGGTTCAGCTGGTGATCTGCCTGACGTCTCATTGTTGACGATCTCCATCCTCGGTGGGACCGGGCCGCAGGGCCGCGGGCTCGGTCGCCGTCTCGCCATCGCCGGCAACCGGGTTGTGCTGGGCTCGCGTTCCGCCGAACGTGCCGGGGATGCGGCCGCGAAACTGAGTGCGGCCGGATGGGTCGTCACCGGCGCGGACAATTCCGCCGCCGCTGCCGCCGGCGACATCGTGATCGTCGCCGTGCCCTGGGACGGCCATGGTGAACTGCTCGCCAGCCTGCGGTCCGAACTCGCTGGTAAGATCGTTGTGGATTGCGTCAACCCGCTCGGCTTCGACAAGGGCGGCGCGTTCGTGCTTCCGGTGCCAGAGGGAAGCGCGGCGCAGCAGGCCGCGGCGCTGTTGCCGGACAGCACCGTGGTGGCCGCGTTCCACCATGTCAGTGCGGTGCTGCTGGAGGACGAGACGGTCAGTGAGATCGACACCGACGTTCTCGTCCTGGGCGACGACCAGCATGCCACCGACACCGTCGCGGCCCTGGCAGGCAGGATCGCCGGTATACGCGGGGTCTACGCGGGCAGACTGCGTAACGCCGCGTCCGTCGAGGGGCTGACCGCGAACCTGATCTCGGTGAACAGGCGCTACAAGGCCCACGCGGGTCTGCGCGTGACGGACGTTTCGTGACGGACGTCTGGTCCGGCTGAGGTGGGTGAGAACGGTGACGGCGAGTGGTCGTGACGATCTTGGTATCGACGTGGAGGTACCCCGGCGGATAACCCGCGTGGTGTCGCTCGTCCCGAGCCTCACCGAAGCCATCGCCCGCACCGCGCCCGGCCTGCTGGTGGGGGTGACGGCCTGGTGCTCCCGTCCGGTCGGGCTCGACGTGACGCGCGTGCGCGGGACGAAGAACCCGGACATCGCTATGATCATTTCGCTCGCCCCGGACGTGGTCTGCGCCAATGCCGAGGAGAACCAGGCCGTTGATCTCGACCGGCTGCGGGCGGCCGGCATCCCGGTGTGGGTGACGGCGCCGACCAGCGTGGACACCGCGCTGGTGAGCCTCGACCGGATGCTGCGTGACGCCTGCGGACTCGACCGGCCGGATTGGCTGACCACCGCACGCGCGACGTGGGCGGCGCCGTACTCGGGACCGCGGCGCAGCGCCCTCATCCCGGTGTGGCGACGGCCCTGGATGGCCGTGGGCCGCGACACGTTCACCGGTGACGTCCTGCGTCGACTCGGGATCGACAACGTGCTCGCCGACCATCCCGAACGCTATCCCCGGATCGGCCTGGACGAGGTGCCGCCCGTCGACCTGGTGGTGCTGCCCGACGAGCCCTATGCGTTCAGCCCGACCGACGGTCCGGAGATGTTCGCGGGTACTCCGGTGGTGTGCGTCTCCGGCCGTCACCTGACCTGGTACGGGCCGTCGCTGGTGTCGGCGCGCGCGGTGCTCGACGCCCAGCTGTCCCGGCCGGTCACCACACCCGCACGGACCTGACGACCCGTCCCGACCGAGATCAGGAAGCCCGTCCCGACCGAGGCCGGCCGCCGCCGAGCGGCATGACGACGGCTCAGCGATGTGAATCCGATGCTGCGATCACAGCATCGGATTCACATCCTTCGGGAGAGCTGATCAGGAACCCTCTTGTCGGTGGGCCAAAGGGTGCGCGATCATGTTTTTCGCGCACCCGGAGGCCCGAATTCCTGGCTTACCAGGCCAAAGGGTGCGCGATCATGTTTTTCGCGCACCCGGGGGGACCGGATCGCCGGCTTGATCAGTGGTAGCTGTGTTCGATTGTGGGGAAGGTGCCGCCGCGGACCTCTTCGGTGAATCGCAGCGCCGCGTCGGTGAGGGTGGAGCGCAGGTCGGCGTAGTGCTTGACGAACCGGGTGTGCGAGTCGGAAAGGCCGGCCATGTCCTGCCAGACCAGGACCTGTGCGTCGCAGTCCGGGCCGGCCCCGATGCCGACGACCGGAATGGTCAGCTCCTTGCTCACTCGGGCGGCGAGATCGGACGGGACCACCTCGAGCACGACGGCGAACGCGCCGGCCGCTTCCAGCGCGAGCGCGTCGGCGAGCAGGGCGTCTCCGGCGTCACCGCGGCCCTGCACCCGATAGCCGCCGAGGACGTTCACGCTCTGCGGGGTCAGCCCGAGGTGGGCCATGACCGGGATGCCGGCCGCCACCAGCGCGGCGACCTGCGGGACCACCCGAGCGCCCCCTTCGAGCTTGACCGCCTGGGCACCGCCGTCCTTCATGAAACGTGCCGCGTTGTCGATCGCCTGCTCCACCGACTTCTGGTAGGAGCCGAAAGGCAGGTCCGCGATAACCATCGCATGGGTGGTCCCGCGTACGACCGCCCGCACCAGCGGCAGCATCTCCTCCACCGTCACCGGAACGGTGGTGTCGTAGCCGTAGACGACGTTGGCCGCCGAGTCGCCGACGAGCAGCACCGGCACGCCCACATCGTCGAAGATCCGGGCCGTGGTCGCGTCGTAGGCGGTGAGCATCGCCCACTTCTCCCCGCGGTCCTTGGCCGCCTGGATGTCCCTGACCGTCGTCCTCCCGCGACGAGTCGCGGTGCCCCTCGTCGCAGCCGCTGACCCTGACGTGCCCGATGCTGTCGACGCGCCGTACAGCGTCGTCGCTTCCCCGATCGTGGAGGTGGGCGGGGAGGAACACGCTCCTGCTGTCATGTTCATGCGATCTCCTGTGGGTCCGTCCGGGCGCTGGCGCGTCCCGGCGTCACCACCATGCTGCCACCGTAGGGGAAACAGATGCGTCGTGGCGCAGCTCACCGTAGGCTTCGATCTTGGATATCGAGGTGCTACCTGATGGTCGGGACACAACTTCGGCGGACGGGATCTATGGGGCACAGCAGGCACCGCAGTGGTGGACGAAAGCGGCTCCGGGTAAACGGGCTCACCGCGCCATGCCCGATGCGGCGCCCACCGCGGCGCACACAACGGCACCCGATACAGCGCCCACCATGGCCCCCGACGTGGCCTCCGGCATGGCGCTCGACCTGGTGCTCGACGCGGTGTACCTGGGTCGGTTGTCCTCGGGTCAGGTTCCTGGCGGAGTGTCCGTCGTGACGATGTCGAGCGAACGCGCGCCCGGATCGGCGCGATCGGCGCAGCCGCCGTTGCGTGCGCCGGGACGTCCACGAGACACCCGCCGTGACGAAGCAATCATCAGCGCGACCCTGCATGCGCTCGCCGACTGCGGGTTCGCCGGGCTGTCGATGGAAGCGGTCGCGGCGCGGGCCGGGGTCGGCAAGGCAACGGTCTACCGGCGATGGCCGACCAAGGACGCGCTGGTCTCCGACGCTTTGGGCACCCTCGCGGACGTCTCGGGTGGGGTGCAGACCGGATCGTTACGTGACGATCTTGTTGCCTGGCTGAACACCGTGCGCAGGCACAGCATCCAGACGTTGTCCGGTCGCATCATGCCCAGGTTGCTGGCCGAGAAGGAAGATCATCCCGATCTCTTCGAGACCTACCGCAGGCAGGTCATGGTCCCGGCGAGGGACCGGGTTGGCATGCTGCTGCGTGACGGCATCGTGTCGGGCGAGCTGTGCCCCGACATCGACATCGAGATGATCATCGATATGTTGATCGGATCCGTCGCGTACTGGCAGTACACCGGCCATTCACGTGATGTCAGCGGTTCCCGGGTCACCGGTGTGGTCGACACAGTCCTGCGGGGGATCCGGCGCCGCTCCGGACCCGGTGCGGCCGGGGTGTCAGCCACGGGTTGACATGTCAGCCGCACCGCTGCCGGCGGGCGGCGGCTCGGCGCTGCCGTCCAGGGGTGGCGGCTCGGCTGCGGGCGGATGGCTCGTCCGCTCGCGCCAGCGGGAGGTGATCGGCAGCCGGCGGTCGCGGCCGAACGCCTTCGAGGTCACCTTGGGTCCCGGGGGGTTCTGCCGCCGCTTGTACTCGGCGAGGTCCACCAGGCGGATGACCCGCTCCACGGTGTCGGGGTCGTGACCTGCCATGATCAGTTCGGTTCGGCCCTGGTCCCGTTCGACGTAGTCATCGAGTACCGCGTCCAATGTGGAGTAGTCGGGCAGCCGGTCGGAGTCGAGCTGACCGGGGGCGAGCTCGGCCGACGGAGGCTTGACGATGATCTCTTCGGGGATGGGCGGGGTCTCGCCCCGGCGGAGCGCCTCCGCGTTGCGCCACCGGGCGAGTTCCCAGACCAGGGTCTTGGGCACGTCCTTGATCGGGGCGAAGCCGCCCGCGCTGTCGCCGTAGAGCGTGGAGAACCCGGTGGCGAGCTCGCTCTTGTTGCCGGTGGTGAGAACCAGATGATCATGGGCGTTCGACAGTGCCATCAGCAGCGTCCCGCGGACCCGGGCCTGCAGGTTCTCCGCGGCAAGCCCGGTGAGGCCGCCGGCGTCGGCCAGCGCGCCGTGAAAGGCGTCCACCACCGGTTGGATCGGGACCACGGTGTGCACGACGCCGGTGCGCCGGGCCAGCTCCGCGGCGTCGTCCACGGAACCGGCCGAGGAGTGCACCGACGGCATCGCGACCGTGTGCACCCGGCCGGCGCCGAGGGCGTCCACGGCGATCGCGGCGACCAGCGCCGAGTCGATACCGCCGGACAGCCCCAGCACGACCGAGGCGAACCCGTTCTTGCGGACGTAGTCGCGGGTGCCGGTGACCACCGCGGCGTAGAGCTCAGCGGCGGGGTCCAGCCGGTGAGCCACGTCGGGCTGCCGGGCGGCGAAGGCGGGGACGGGTTCGCCCGCCAGCACGATGCGGCTCACCGCCATCGTGGTGCCGTCGCCCGCGTCCACCGGCCCGGCCAGGCTGCCCGTTGCACCGGCCGGCAGGTCGAGGTCGACGGTCAGCAGCGTCTCGGTGAACTGCTCGGCGCGGGCGAGTGTGCGACCGCGGGCGTCCACCACCAGCGACCCGCCGTCGAAGACGAGCTCGTCCTGGCCGCCGACCAGGTTGACGTACGCGAGCGCGGCAGCGGCCTCCCGTGCCCGGGCCGCGGACAGTTCGTCGCGCTGGAAGGCCTTTCCACGTTCGTACGGTGATCCGTTGATGCACACCAGCAGGTCCACCCCGGCGGCACGCGCGACCGCGACGGGCCCGCCGTCCTGCCAGAGATCTTCGCAGATCGTGAGGCCGACATCGACTCCGTGCAGGCGCAGGACCGGGAACTCGTAGCCGGGAACGAAGTAGCGGAACTCGTCGAACACGCCATAGTTGGGCAGGTGGTGCTTGGCGTAGCGGGCCACGACCTCGCCCCGCCACAGCACGGCGGCAGTGTTCTGCGGCTCGCCGGCGGGACGGCCCAGGCGTGGCGTGGGATTGCGGGAACTGCCGAGATAGCCGACGACAACGGCCAGTTCTCCGGCGCCCTCGTCGGCCAGGCGCCGGGCAAGACGATTGACGGCCGCGCGGGAGGACCGCGCGAACGAGCGACGCAGGACGAGGTCCTCGGCCGGATAGCCGGTGAGCGTCATCTCCGGAAACGCCACCAGATGCGCGCCGGAGCGCGCAGCCTGCTTCGCCCAGGCGCTCACCAGGTCCGCATTTGCTCCGAGATCGCCGACGGTGGTGTTGACCTGGGCGAGCGCGACGCGCAACTGGGCCATGGATGAAGCCTAGAGCGTCCGGTCCGGTCCGGATCAGGTTGTGACGATGCGTCACCGATTCGGCTGCCGCGATGCCGCGCCGCGGCGTTTGGGCAGGCCAGTCGCTATGGTCGGCTGGGAGCTATCCGACCGGCGCTCTTGAACCACTTGCCCGCCCGCGACGGCGAGCCGAACCCTCAGCGCGGAGGCTGCCATGGACAAGCAGCAGGAGTTCGTTCTGCGGACCCTTGAGGAACGTGACATCCGGTTCATCCGGTTGTGGTTCACTGACGTCCTCGGCGTGCTGAAGTCCGTCGAGATCGCGCCGGCCGAGCTTGAGGGAGCGCTTGCCGAGGGCATCGGATTCGACGGTTCCTCCATCGAGGGTTTTGCCAGGGTCCACGAGGCGGACATGCTCGCGAAGCCGGATCCGTCGACATTTCAGGTGTTGCCATGGCGCGGGGAAAATCCGGTCACCGCGCGTATGTTCTGCGACCTCGTCATGCCCGGCGGCGCGCCGTCCCCGGCGGATTCACGATGGGTGCTGCGGCGGACGCTGGCCAGCGCCGCGGACGCCGGTTTCACCTTCTACACCCATCCCGAGATCGAGTTCTTCCTGCTGCGGCAACCGCCGAAGCGCGGTGCGTCGGTTCCGCCGCCGGTTGATGACTCCGGGTATTTCGACCTCACTCCGAACGACATCAGCCATGATTTCCGGCAGCAGGCCATCGGGGTGCTGGAACGGTTGGGGATCTCGGTCGAGTTCAGCCACCACGAAGTGGCGCCCGGTCAGCAGGAGATCGACCTGCGGTACGCCGACGCCCTGACCATCGCCGACAACATCATGACATTTCGTCAGGTGGTGAAGGAGGTCGCATTGCGGCAGGGTATCTACGCGACCTTCATGCCGAAGCCCTACAGCGACCAGGCCGGGTCCGGCATGCACACCCATCTCAGCCTCTTCGAAGGCGACCGGAATGCCTTCTACGATCCGACCGACCTCTATCATCTTTCCAAGGTCGCGCAGGCGTTCATCGCCGGTCTCCTCGTCCACGCGGCCGAGATCACCGCGGTGACCAACCAGTGGGTGAACTCCTACAAGCGGATTGTCGGCGATCAGCGCGCCGGCGAGCTGCTGGAGGCGCCCGCCTATGTGTGCTGGGGGCACAACAACCGCTCCGCCCTGGTGCGGGTGCCGTTGCACAAGCCGAACAAGCCGAACGCGACCCGGATCGAGTTCCGCTCGCCGGACAGCGCCTGCAATCCCTACCTGGCATTCGCGTTGATGCTCGCAGCGGGGCTGCGGGGCATTCAGGAGGGTTACGAACTCCCGCCGCCGGCAGCCGACGACGTGTGGACCCTGACCGAGTCGCAGCGCAGCGAGCGGGGCATCACGGCGCTGCCCGGCACACTGGAGGAGGCGATCGCGACCATGGAGAGGTCGACCATGGTACGCGACACGCTCGGCGCCGATCTCTTCGAGTTCTTCCTGCGGAACAAGCGAGCCGAGTGGGCCGAGTACCGGCGCCAGGTCACGCCTTTCGAGATCGACCGGTACCTGCCCATACTGTGATCCGGCCGTGATCCGGCCGTGATCCGGCCGTGCTCGTGACGAGCGGATCCGACCTCGCCCGGCGCGGGGAGCTTCGGCGGGGTTTCGGCAGGGAGACCGGGGATCCGGGAAAGGACCCCGAGTGCGGGCAAAGCATGATCGCGCTTTCTTTGGCCTGCTGAAACGGGCGATACCAGACGGATGGCGGCCGACCCGTGAGAAAGACCGTAAAACGGTCCACGCGGGTTCGGGCTCGACCTCATGGCGACTAGAAGTAGTCGGCTGCTTGCGCTCCGCCGCTTAGGCCTCTACAGTCCAGTCTCGATGGACCGCAAAAGCGGCCGATGGCGGCACGATCGGCGGCATTTGGCGAACGCTGCCGTTCATGCGGGTCGTGCTTCCGTGCCCGTCGTCCACCGGGTGCGGTCGCCTGCGGTTCATCACGTACGAAATAAGTACAAAATAACTATCAATAAGTACGAACATTTCTGGCTGCTCGTTGGACAGTGCTATCTGGAAAGGGAAGTGAAATATGACGACTACGAATGGTCTTGACGCTGCCGAGCTGGCGGCGGAACACGCTGAGCTGCTTCCGGAGCGTTCGGCTATGGCCGTCTGGGACTACACCGACATCGGCGGGAGCGGCGGGTGGTTCGGTGGCCTCTTCGCCGCGGCATCCGACTTCGTCGGCGGAGCCTTCTTCATCCAGCTCTGAACGGGTTCTGAACGGGCCGGTTTTCGCCGGCCGGTTTCCGCGGTGCCGGTGGTGGTGGTGCGTGACCGTCGCGCTGTTCCCGCCGGCACCGACTCACCACCACCATCAATCCGTCCCGGCCCCACGCTCCTGTTGCCGGATGCTCTACAACTCCTCGCGAACACGATTTCTTCGCGAACACGATTTCTTCACGGGGGTTCGCCGGTGGTTCGTCCGACGTCCGTCCCGATTTCCGCCGCCGCCGGTTCCGCTGGCCCGGCGACGGCCGTCCTCGCCAGCGGCGAGCCACCGGTGGCCGTTCCCCGACGTCCGGTTCCCGCGGGTGGTCTTCAGATGCTCGGCGAGTTCACCGGGTCGGGTCTGCGCAACCGGGCCTTTCTGGTCCGCCGCTGTGACGGCCAGGTCATCACGCTCACCGATCTGTTGGTGAACATCGTCGACGCCGCGGACGGCAGCCGGGACATCCCCGCGATCGCGGACCGTGTAAGTGCGGTCAGCGGGCGTATGGTCAGCGCGGACAACGTCGAGTATCTGCTGACGACGAAGCTGATCCCCCTCGGAGTGATCGCGGGCGGTCGTGGGGCCACCGCGACGCCGCGGGTGACTCCGCTGCTGGGGCTTGCCGGTCGTCGCACGCTCATTCCGGCACCGGCCGTGGGCGTGCTCGCGCGTGTCCTCGCGCCGCTGTTTCGTCCGACGGTCGTGACCGGCATCCTGACCGCTGTGGTCATGTTGGACGTCTGGCTGCTCACCTCATCCAGTGTCACCGCGCAGATACACCACGTTCTTGCCAGTCCGGCGCTCATCCTCGCGGTTCTCGGCGGCACGTTCGTGTCCATGATCTTTCATGAATGCGGCCATGCCGCTGCCTGCCACTACGGAGGCGGCCGACCAGGGGTGATCGGATGCGGCATGTACCTGCTGTGGCCGGCCTTCTACACCGACGTCACCGACGCCTACCGGTTGGACCGCACCGCCCGGCTGCGAACCGATCTCGGCGGGGTGTACTTCAACGCGATCTTTATCGTCGGCCTCGGGATCGCCTTTGCGGTCGGTCGTGCGGACGCACTCGTCGTCATCGTCCTGCTCGTCCATCTGGAGGCGTTCCAGCAGCTCGTACCGGTGCTCCGGCTGGACGGTTACTACATTCTCAGTGATCTTGCCGGGGTTCCGGACCTGTTCGCCCGGATCGGGCCGGTGCTGTCCGCCTGGCTGGACCGCGGGCGTGAGCGCTGTCAGCGGTGGACCAGCATCGGGGGACGGCATCGACGCCGCAACCGTGGCCGGAACCGGAATCGGATCCCTGATCCACGGGTCACCGCCCTCACTCACCGGGCACAACGAACGATCACAGCATGGGTGCTGGTCATGGCACCATTGCTGGCCACCAACCTCGTCCTCATCATCATGATCGCTCCGAGTGTGGTCACGCGGGCTGTGACCTCGGTGCGGGCCCAGGCCGCGCTCGCCGCGCGCTCCGCCGGAGCGGGGGAGCCGGCAGCCATGATCGCAGAAGCGGCGGACGCCGCCGTCCTCGCGCTCCCGGCGGTCGGCATCGCCTTCCTGCTGCTGCGGCTTGCCAGCGCCGGTGTCCGGGCGGCGGTCGTCGCCGGGCGAGGGGGTCCGGGACGCGCGGCAGCCGCTCTCCTCGGCGTGATCATCGTGGTCGGGGTTGTCCTCGCGTCCTGGCTGCGCTGAGGGCCCCGCCTGCCGGGTCTACTGGCTGCCGCTGACCGGATCCCGGCTGCGCCGGGAGAAAACCGCGGGAAGCCGGGGAAAACCGACGCATCCGACCTGGGCCGCCGGCATGGCTGCCCGGGGACGAGGATGGACGTGTGGGCGAAGTTTTCCAGGTCGGGCCGGTGCGGATGCATGGTGATCCCGGTGCCACACATCCGCGTGGGAGCTCTGTGCAGGCGCAGCTGGCCCGGATGGGCTTCAGCAACGTGGACAGGTTCGCCGTCACGATCCGGCGACTCGGCCTGGTCGACCACGACGACGAGCATCCGGCCGGCGCCGCGGGCGCCGGCATGCGCGTCGCCGCGCCGTCCGGTGTCACTGATCTTTACGACAACGCCCTGCTGGCGGAACTCGCCCAGGCCGCCAATCCCGACCTCGCGCTCGCGGCGATCGAGCGGATCGCGGAGAGCGCACCGGAGGCCGTCGGGCGCGAGCTGCTCGCCGTCCTGGATGCGCAGCCTGGCCTGCGTGCCCGGCTCGTGGCGGTGCTCGGGGCAAGCACCGCCCTCGGCGACCATCTTGTACGCCATCCCGGCGACTGGCGGGTGCTTGCCGACGACAGCCTGATGCGGGTGCCACCGGACGCCAGTCTGACCCGTGGGCAGCTGCTACGCGCTGTCGGTGCGGATCCGGACGCGCCCCTGCCGCGGGCCGCGGGCGACGGCACCGACGTCCTCGACGCGTTACGCGTCGCCTACCGCCGTGCCCTCATGGTCCTGGCGGCACGCGATCTGACCGGCGCGGTGGCCTTCGACGACGCCACGGCGGAGCTGGCCGACCTGGCGGCGGCCGCTTTGGACGCCGCGCTCGCGGTCGCGCGGTCGGCGATATCGCCGTCGGCTCCGCCGGTGCGCCTCGCGGTCATCGGTATGGGCAAGTGCGGCGGCCGGGAACTGAACTACGTCAGTGACGTCGACGTGCTCTTCGTGGCCGAACCCGGCCACGACGACGACCATCCCGTCATGACCCGCAGTGAGGAGACTGCGGCGCTGGGCACGGCGACCAGCCTCGCCGTGGGCATGGTCAGGGCCTGCGGGACGGTCACGAGCGAGGGAGCGCTGTTCCAGGTCGACGTGGGGCTGCGGCCCGAAGGGCGGGACGGCCCGCTGGTGCGGACCCTGGCCAGCCACGACGCCTACTACCGGCGCTGGGCCAGGACCTGGGAGTTCCAGGCGCTGCTCAAGGCACGCCCGGTCGCCGGCGACCGTGAGGTGGGGGAGCGGCTGTGCGCCGCGGTGCGGCCGCTGGTCTGGTCGGCGGCATCCCGGCCCGGTTTCGTCACCGACGTGCGGTCGATGCGCCGGCGGGTGGAACGGTCACTACCCAGGGCGGACGCCGACCGTGACCTCAAGCTCGGCCCCGGCGGGCTGCGCGACGTGGAGTTCGCCGTCCAGCTGCTCCAGCTGGTGCACGGCCGGACCGACCCGAAGCTGCATACCGCCGCGACCCTGTCCGCGCTCGACGCACTTGCCCGCGGCGGCTATGTGGGACGCCGGGACGCCGCCGGCCTCGCCGACGCCTACCGCTTCCTGCGTGGCACCGAGCACCGTCTCCAGCTCCAGCGCCTGCGCCGGGTGCACACCCTGCCCCGTGACCCTGCCGAGATGCGCTGGTTGGCCCGTTCCCTCGGTCTTGCCACCGCCGAGCGGATGGAGGCCGAGCACGCCCGTGTCGCCCGGTTCGTGCGTCGTCTGCACGAACGGCTGTTCTACCAGCCGTTGCTGGAGGCGGTGGCCAGGCTGTCCGCCGAGGAGGTCCGTCTGACACCGGCGGAGGCCCGCGACCGCCTGGCCGCACTGGGCTTCGCCGACACGGCGCGTGCGCTGCGCCACATCGAGGCGCTGACCAACGGAGTCAGCCGGACCGCGACGATCCAGCGTCGCCTGCTTCCGGCGATGTTGCACTGGTTCGCTGACGCCGCCGATCCCGACGCCGGTCTGCTCGCCTACCGCCAGGTCAGCGAGGCACTCGGGCACACCCCCTGGTACCTGCGGCTGCTGCGTGACGAAAGCGGCGCGGCCGAACGGCTGTCCCGTCTGCTGGCGGCGAGCACCTACGTCGCGGACCTGATGCAGCGCGCCCCGGAGTCCGTGCGGCTGCTGCGCACCACCGGTGATCTGCAGCCCAGCGGCCGTGAGCAGCTCGTCCGGGCGCTGATCGCGATCGCCCGCCGCAACCCGGTCCGGGAGCAGGCGGTCGTCCGGGCGCGTGCGGTACGCAGGGTCGAGCTGATCCGGGTGGCCTGCGCGGACCTGCTCGGGCTGCTGGACGTCGCCGCGGTGGGCCGGGCCCTGTCGGACGCTGCCACGGCGACGATCGAAGCGGCCCTGTTCATCGCGCAACGCCGCTTCGAACAGGAGGCCGGCCGGCCCGTCCCGGCGAGGATCGCGGTGATCGCGATGGGACGTCTCGGCGGCGGGGAGCTGTCCTACGGAAGCGACGCCGATGTCGTGTTCGTCCACGAGCCGGCAGAGGAGAGCACCAACAGCGCTGTCACGGACAGTGAAGTTTCTGATGCGGCACGGATGGTTGTGGCCGAACTGCTGCGGCTGTTGGCCCTGCCCGCCGGCGGTGATCCACCCCTGATACTGGATGCGCAGCTTCGCCCGGAAGGCCGTACCGGTCCGATGACCCGCACCCTTGCCAGCTACGCCGCCTACTTCAACCGGTGGTCGCAGGGCTGGGAGGCGCAGGCGCTGCTGCGGGCGCGCCCGGTCGCGGGGGACGCCGCCCTCGGCGAACGGTTCTGCTCGTGGGTGGACAAGATCCGCTATCCGTCGAGCCTGCGGCCCGGCGTGGTCGCCGAGGTCGTCCGGTTGCGCGGCCGGATGGAAGCGGAGCGCATCCCCGCGGGCGTGGACCACACCCTGCACCTCAAGCTCGGTCCGGGCGGTCTTGCCGACGTGGAATGGGCCGTGCAGGTGCTGCAGCTGCGGCATGCCCACCGCGTGCCCGCCCTGCGCACGACCTCCACACTCGCGGGGCTGCGCGCGGCGGCCGCGACCGGTCTGCTCGATCCGGGCGAGGCGGCGACGCTCACACAGGCGTGGACCATGGCGTCCCGTATCCGCAATGCGATCATGTTGGCCCGGGGCCGTCCCGGTGACGTGCTGCCACGTCAGCCGCGGGCGCTGGCCCAGGTCGCCGGCGCGGTCGGCTACCCGGCGGATCGGACCGACGCGCTGGTGAGTGACTACCGGCGCGTCGGCGCACATGCACGTGCGGTGGTGGAGGCCGTGTTCGCCCGCGAACTGGACAGACGCGAGCTGGACGGACTGGACGGGTAGATGCCGCCGGGCAGGTGCTGGTCAGTGCACCTGCCCTGGTCGGCACACCTGCCGGAGCGCCGCGGTGCCGGACGCACCCTGCCTGCGGTGGGTCCGGCGGCCTACGGTGGTACAGGTGGTACAGGTGGTGTAGCGGTTACCCGGGCGGGTCAGACCGTGACGATCGCGTCCGTCGCTTCCTTCTGACCGGGGATGACCAGGATGGGTTTCGTGCCCGCGAGCGCGCTGCAGCAGGTGTCGACGATCAGGCCGGTGACCAGGTAGGGGTCCATGTTGGCGTTGGGACGACGGTCCTCGATCCAGCCCTTCTTGGCCTTCTCCACAGCCCACGGGATGCGGATGGACGCGCCGCGGTCGGAGGCGCCCCAGGAGAACTTGTCGTACGGAGCGGTCTCGTGCTCACCGGTCAGGCGCCGCTCGATCCCGTGCCCGTAGTTCTTGACGTGCTCCAGGACGCGGGTGCCGAGTGCCTCGCACACGGTCACGATGGCGTCCCAGCTCTCCATGGTGGCCTTGGTGGAGAAGTTGGTGTGCGCGCCCGCGCCGTTCCAGTCACCGGGAATCGGTTTCGCCGCGAAGGAGACGGTGACGTCGAACTCCTCGGCGACCCGGTGGAGCAGCCAGCGTCCGACCCAGATCTGGTCGCCGATGGCGGGGGGTGGGAGCACGCCGATCTGGAACTCCCACTGGGCCATCATGACCTCTGCGTTGGTGCCCTCGATGGCGAGGCCCGCGTCGAGGCATGCCTGCGTGTGCTTCTCGACGATCGCACGGCCGACCATCTTCTCGCCGCCGGCACCGCAGTAGTAGGGACCCTGAGGGGCCGGATAGCCCACCTCGGGCCAGCCCAGTGGCCGGCCCTTCTGGAAGAAGGTGTATTCCTGTTCGATACCGAACATGGGTGACTGGTCGGCGTACTTCTCGAAAGCCTGGCGGCAGAACGCGCGGGTATTGGTCGGGTGCGGGGTGAAGTCGGTCAGTTCGACCTCGCACAGCACCAGGATGTTGTCACCGCCGCGCAGGGGGTCCGGACAGGTGAACACGGGCCGCAGGACGCAGTCCGAGTTGAATCCCGGCGCCTGGTTCGTGCTCGAGCCGTCGAAGCCCCAGATGTCCGGTTCCTTGCCGTCGGCAACGATACGGGTTTTACTCCGCATCAGGGGCTCCGGCTTGGTCCCGTCGATCCAGATGTACTCGGCCTGGTAACTCACTCATACTCCCCGTGGTTGACATGACACGTAGCGGAGTTTCTCATCGCGCACCTGCGGATTGTTTCGACCCGGGCCGCGGGTGCCAAGAGGGTCCTTCCGGATCTTCGTCGCGTCCGGTTTCCGCACAGTTCCACCACGGTAAATTTCCGGTCAATCACGCGTTTCCGGTCGCTTCGGTTTTCCGGGTGCTCCGAAACAACTCGGTCCGCCCGACAGGTCAAAGGCGGTGCGACCATGTTCTTTTCGTGCCGCCGGAGGCCCGAGTCTCCCGAGGGCCACGTCCCCGGAATGCTGGGAAGAAATGTTCCACGGAGGGGACGGGCCGGACAGCCCGCCACCTCGTTCGCGGTTTCAGCGACATCGCGGTTCACCCGGCCGGACCGTTCCGACAGTGGTCCGGCCGAAGCGTCCGACCGGACCACCGGTCGAATTACCGGCCGGATGAGGCGCGTGGCTTTCGGCGGCCGTCCCGCCCGTCAGATGTCGTAGTAGAGCTGGAATTCGTACGGATGCGGCCGGAGCCGAATTGCGTCGACCTCGTTGACGCGTTTGTAGTCGATCCAGGTCTCGATCAGGTCGGGGGTGAAGACGCTCCCCTCGGTCAGGAACTCGTGGTCGTCCTCGAGAGCCTCCAGTACCTTCTCCAGAGATCCGGGTACCTGCGGCACGGCCGCCAGCTCATCCGGTGGCAGATCGTAGAGATCCTTGTCGATCGGGTCCGGCGGTTCGATCTTGTTACGGATCCCGTCCACGCCAGCCATCAACATCGCGGCGAAGGCCAGATACGGGTTGCAGCTCGGGTCGGGGACCCGGAACTCGATCCGCTTCGCCTTGGGCGAGACGCCGCTGAGCGGTATGCGACAGCAGGCCGAGCGGTTACGAGCCGAATAGACCAGGTTGACCGGTGCCTCGTAGCCCGGCACGAGACGCCGGTAGGAGTTCGTGGTCGGGTTGGTGAACGCCAGCAGCGCCGGCGCGTGGTGCAACAGCCCGCCGATGTAGTAGCGGGCGAGCTCCGACAGGCCGCCGTAGCCGCTCTCGCTGTAGAACAGCGGGTCGTCGCCCTGCCACAGGCTCTGGTGGACGTGCATCCCCGAGCCGTTGTCCTGGAAGAGCGGCTTCGGCATGAAGGTCACGGTTTTGCCGCGGGAGAGCGCGACATTGCGGATTATGTATTTGTAGAGCATCAGGTTGTCGGCGGTCCGCAGCAGGGTGTCGTAGCGAATGTCAATCTCCGCCTGCCCGGCGGTCCCCACCTCGTGATGCTGCATCTCGACGGTGATACCGGCCCTGATCAGCGCCCGGCTCATCTCCGACCGCAGGTCGGTGAAATGGTCGGTCGGGGGGACCGGGAAATAACCCCCCTTGAACCTGGGCTTGTAGCCGAGGTTTCCGCCCTCCTCCTTGCGGGCGGTGTTCCAGGCCGCCTCGATGGAGTCCACGGCGTGCAGGGAACCGTATGGATTGTAGTCGTAGCGGACGTCGTCGAATATGTAGAATTCGGCCTCCGGGCCGAAGTAGGCGGTGTCCGCGAAACCTGTACCCCGCAGGTAGGACTCGGCCTTCTTCGCGGTGTTGCGCGGGTCGCGAGAGTATTCCTCCCGGGTGATCGGGTCATGGATGAAAAAGGTCATCGCGAGCGTCCGGTGCTCGCGGAACGGATCGACGAAGGCCGTGGTCGGGTCCGGCAGCAGCAGCATGTCGGACTCGTGGATCGCCTGGAACCCGCGTATCGAGGACCCGTCGAACATCAGGCCGTCGGTGAACACCGAGCCGGAGAAAACCTCGGTCGGGATCGTAAAGTGCTGCATAATTCCAGGAAGGTCACAGAAGCGGACGTCGACGAACTCGACGCCCTCGTCCGCGATGTAGCGAAGTACGTCATCGGCGTTTGTGAACATCCACCCTCCAAGGGAGCTTCATGGCCGTGTGGATAGGAAGGATACGCCATGCCCCGATGCGGACCGTAACTCCATATGGTTCCGTAAACATGACGAAGTTGTTTCGCGACTGTAACACGGCGGGGAATTGTTACTCTGGGTGACTCGATTTTCGAGGCGTTATGCCAGGCATAGGCTTGCCCCGTGGGACGCGCACTCGGAAACTGGCTGGAAGGTCCACAACTTCCCCGGGGCACCCCGCCCGGTGTCCGGCTCGGCCTGCCGGCCGACGGTCCCGGCGCGGTGGTCGGCGTCGGTCACCGGCTGGCGGCGTTCGCGGTGGACGCCGTCATCGCCAACCTGCTGGCCGGCGTCCTGGTGCTGTTCGGGTTCCGCTACTCGGTCGATGCCCGCGGGCTCGCCGTCTATCTTGCCTTCCTGCTGGAGGAGCTCGTCCTGATCGCGGTCAACGGGCAGACCATCGGGATGCGCATGGTCGGTATCCGCGTCATCAGGGTGAGCGACCACCGCCGGGCGGGATGGTTCTGGAGCGCAGTCCGTACCGTGTTGCTGGGCCTGGCCATCCCGGCCTTCATCTGGGATCGGGACCTGCGCGGCACCCACGACCGCGCGGCCGGCACGGTGGTCGTCCGCGATCCCGGCCGGGGCCTGACCCGTCCTTCCCCGACCCGGGGCGACGGCCGACCCTCGCGGTAGGGGATGTCCCCAAATTGTGGCGAAGTGGTTGAGGCTGCGGGTGATTCCCGTTCGCGATCTCCGGCGAAGATCATGAACCCCGCGTGATGGCCAGCTCTCGAGGTAGGGGATCCCCGATGGCGGCGAAGCCCCCATCGGGGATCTACCGGTGGGGATCTACCGGATTTTTCCTCCGCGGGGGATGGGGCCCTTCGGGATGGGCAGGGTTGGCGAGCTCACCGCCCGTAGCCGCCGTGCAAGGGGCTCCACCTCGCCGCGTCGCAGGGCGGGTGGCAGGCGCATCAGCGTCGACCGCAGTTTCGGCAGGGGTACCTCGCCGGGCCCGTTGCCGATCACGATGTCGTGGACGGGCGTTTCACCGATCACCTTGCGGACACGGCGGACCTCGGTGCCGAGCAGGTCGCGCTGGCCGCGTCCCCGACCCTCGGCGATGATCACCACGCCGGCGCGGCACACCACGCGGTGCACGACGTCCTGGTAGCGGTTGACCGCCACAGCAGGCGTGATCCGCCAGTCTCCGCGCATACGTTCGATGATCCCGGCAGCGGCACCGGGCTGGCCCTCCATCTCGGCATACGCGGTCTGCTGGATTCGGCGGCTGAAGACGTTCATGGCGCTGATCAGCCCCAGCATGATCCCGATGGGCAGCCACACCCACAATGGACCGACGACGAGCCCGAGCAGCACGCCGATCGCCACGGGGATCAGCAGGCCGAGCAGCGACCACCACACCGCTCGCGGATCACGCTGTCGGGTGAGTCGGAACACCGTCCTGATCTGCGTGAGGCGCCCCGGCCCGGAGGCCTTGCCGTCGGCCCCTTTCGTGCGTTCGCCTCCCGCTGCGGCTTTTCCGGCAGCGGACACCTTGCCGTCGGACTTGTTTGTGCGCGCCATGACCGCGAGCCTACGACCTGGATCGGGTGTTGCCCGAGCGTGGTGCCGAGGTGCCCGGGGGTACTCAACGCTCGGTGGCGATCGCCATCCGTCCACCGGTCTGTGGCCTGGAGCGCACGATCTTCCACGAAGCCTCGGCGTGTTGACCGCCGCCCACCTGCAGGTCGGCGGCAGCGCGCCAGGCGTTACGACGCGCTGTTCGCTGGCCGCCATGGGGGAGGAGGAGAAGGGTCAGTTCTTCGACAGCGGTCAGTAGTGACTTCAGCAGGATCACGTAGATCTCCCGGGCCGGTAGAACGCATTGTCGGTCATGATCTCAGTCTTGATCTGCCCGTTGCGCAGCGGTTACTGTCGGATGACACTAGTGCCGCTGGGGCGGGCACACCACCGCGATAGTTACTCTGCGTAGTTAGAGTGGCCGGGGGTGGGACTAGGCGTCTCGGTACCTTTTGTGCCTGGACAGGCCTCTGAACGTGCCTGCGGACGTGCGTCCGGGCCGTCGTTGCCGTCGGTGCGATGCTCGATCGCCTGCTGGTACATGCGGCCGGCGCGGTAGGACGAACGCACGAGCGGACCGGCGAGCACGCCCACGAACCCCATCTGTTCGGCCTGCGCGCGCAGATCGGTGAACTCCTCGGGGCGCACCCAGCGCGCCACCGGATGGTGGCGGGGGCTGGGTCGCAGGTACTGGGTGATGGTCAGCAGCTCACAGCCGGCAGCCAGCAGGTCGGCCATGGTTGACAGGATCTCCGCGGGCTCTTCGCCAAGCCCCAGGATCAGGTTGGACTTGGTCACCAGACCCGCGTCGCGGGCCCGCCGGAGCACCTCCAGCGACCGGTCGTACCGGAACCCCGGCCGGATCCGCCGGAACACCCGCGGCACCGTCTCGATGTTGTGGGCGAGCACCTCGGGCGCTGCCTCGAAGACCTCGGCAAGCTGCTCCGGACGGGCGTGGAAGTCGGGGATGAGCAGTTCGACACGGGTGCCCGGACAGGACGCGTGGATCTCACGGACCGTCTGGGCGTACAGCCACGCCCCGCCGTCGGGCAGGTCGTCGCGTGCCACCCCCGTCACGGTCGCGTAGCGCAGACCCATCGCCTGCACCGATTCGGCGACCCTGTGCGGCTCGTCGGCGTCGAACGCGGCCGGGCGTCCCGAGTCGATCTGGCAGAAGTCGCATCGGCGGGTGCACACCTCGCCGCCGATGAGGAAGGTCGCCTCCCGGTCCTCCCAGCACTCGTAGATGTTCGGGCAGCCGGCCTCCTCACACACCGTGTGCAGGCCCTTGTCGTGTACGAGCCCCTTGATGTCGGAGTACTGCGGACCGGTCCGCATGCGGGTCCGGATCCACGACGGCTTGCGCTCGATCGGCGTGGACGCGTTACGGACCTCCAGCCGTAGCATCTTCCGGCCCTCGGGCGCCGGAATCGTCACCGTGCTGTCGGTGGTCACCGTGCCATCTCCGTCTCCCGCGCCAGCACCATGCCGCCGGGCACCGGTACCTCGTCCTCGCCCGGCGCTGGTAGGTCGTCCACGGCCCGTGGCCGGGTGACGAAGGCCGTCAGCGCCTCGACCGCGCGGCGTTCAACGATGGGCAGTGCCTCCTCGACGGTCACGGTCCGGCCGAGTTCCCTGCTCAGGCTGCTTACCCCGACATCGGACAGGCCACACGGGACGATCCTGGTGAAGGCGCCGAGATCCGGACAGCAGTTGAGGGCAAAACCGTGATAAGCGACCCGATAGCGCACCCGGACACCGATCGCCGCGAGCTTGCGCTCCCCGTCGGTGGTCCACACCCCGGTACGTCCGGCCACCCGGGTGGCCGGCACGCCGAAGTCCCCGCAGATCGCGATCAGGGCTCCCTCGAGGGCGCGGACATAGGCGACCACGTCCAGCGGCTTGGGTAGCCGCACCACCGGGTAGCCCACGATCTGCCCCGGCCCGTGCCAGGTGATCTTGCCGCCGCGGTCGACGTCCACCACCGGAGTGCCGTCGAACGGGCGCTCCCACGGCTGCGTCCGCCGACCGGCGGTGTACACGCTGGGATGTTCCAGGAGGATCAAGGTATCGGCCGCATCGCCGGCGATCCGCCGGGCGGCCAACGTGCGCTGCAGCTGCCACGCCTCGTCGTAGGGCATCAGGTCTGGGCGCATGACCTCCATGAAAATGAGGCTACGCTCACCCGCGGTGTCCTCCCAGAGCCCGCGGCAAGACACCGCAGGCGTCACACTCCTGACAGCAGCCGAGGGATGACAGACGTTTCCAGTACACCCCCGGTCGTACCGGTCGTACCGGTCGTACCGGTCGTACCG
>NZ_CAAAFR010000155.1:2399-5117 GCF_900634745.1 Protofrankia symbiont of Coriaria ruscifolia | reverse complement strand
GTACCGGTCGTACCGGTCGTACCGGTCGTACCGGTCGTAACCGTACCGTCGTTCGCCGTGCTGCCCTCAGCCGTACCGCCCCCGGTTGTGTTGCCCCCGGTCGAGGTCCGCTCGACCCTCCACGCGTACACGTCCGGCCGGTCGGCCACGGCCTCCACCAGCTCGGTCCCCTGGAAGTGCAGGCCGACCCCGTCGTCGGTGGCCCAGCCCGGCGGCAGCGTCCCGTCCGCGACCAGCTGCTGGTAAAGCGGACGCCGGCCCGGCTCCGAGTCGTAGTGGGGGGTGTTGCTGAACGGCAGCAGGCCGAGTCCATTGGTGACCGGTCGCAGGTCCGGCCCGAACGAGTCGGTGGTGCCCCCAGCGTGCCAGCACAGCGATCCCGCGGACACTCCGGCAAGGACCACGCCTGCCTCCCACGCTTCCCTCATGATCACGTCGAGGCCGTGTGTGCGCCACACGGCGAGCAGGTTCGCCACGCTGCCACCCCCTACCCAGACCACGTCCTGGTCCAGCAGGTGCGAGCGGGCGTCGGGGACGTTCGGCATCGGGAACAGCGCCAGGTGGGACGCGTGCACCTGCGGGGCGTCCCGCGCGAGCGCGGCGTAGTAACGCGCGTAGGCGGCCGGGTCGTCGCCGACGGCGGTGGCCAGCAGGCACAGTTTCGGACGCGCCGGATCCCCGGCCAGGCGCAGCGCGTGGTGGATCAGCGGGCCGACCCGTGCGCCCCAGCGCCCGTCCGGCAGGAAGCCGCCGCTGGTCGCGAGGATGTTCATCGTCCGGCCTCCGTGTCCGTGCCCGCACATGCCTGTGCCAGCCTGCCCGTGCCCGCATGCCCGCACATGCCTGTACTGTTCGGCGTTTTACCGTATTCGTACCGTCCGTGGCATTCACGGCCGTGCGCCGCGGCCACCGTACCCTGACCCGCTCTCGGCGAGAGTTATCCACAGTTTGATGGGGAGGGCTGCACAGAATGGTTTTTTCGGCTTACCGTCACGGTTTGTGGCCTCAATGTACGATTCCACGGGTTCTCGTGGTGGACGTGAGAACCCGGTCGATTCTCCCGTACCCGGAGTCGTGTTGCGCGCCCGGGTCCGGGACGCCGGCGCCGGGGACGTGTGGGCCGGCCGCGTCGTGGCCACCGGGGCCGAGTGCACGCTCCGGCGGGTCAGGCTGCCGCCGGACGCGGCCGGTCGTGAGGCCGCGATGAGGTCGGCGCGGCTGCTGGTCGAGCTCAGCCATCCACATCTTGTTCCGGTCATCGACGTGATCGCGACATCCGAGGGTATTGCCGTCGTGTCGGAGCCGGTCAACGGGGCGGTCAACCTGGCCCGGCTGCTCGGGGTCCGGGACCGTCTCGACCCCGGTGAGGTGGTGACGGTCGGGTTGCCGCTCGCCCAGGCGCTGGCCACGGCGCATTCCGCCGGTGTCGTGCACGGTCGGCTCGATCTCGCCGACGTCCTGCTCGAACCGAACGGCCGGCCGGTGCTGGCGGGGACGGGTATCGCCGGTCTCGGGGGCTCGTCCACCACACCGCCGGTGGACGTCGGTGACCTCGCCGGTCTGCTGCTCGCGGCGATGCCGCACGCCACCGGGCCGGACGCGGCCGCCGTCGCCGTCGCCGTCGCGCCCGCCCTGGTCGACGACCCCGTCCGCAGGCCGACGGCGGAGGAGCTGGCCGCGGCGCTGGCACGCAGCTGTAACCCGGCGCCGGTCCGGCTGGAGGGCCGAAGGCAGCGCGAGGATGTTCTTTCCGCGCTGCCGGAGGCCCAGATCCCCGGCTCGTTGGTGAGCGGGGCAGCCGCGGTGCTCCCGCTGCCCGCACTGCCGGCCGGACGGGACGGTGCCCCGGGGCAGGCGGCAACCGACAGGGTGCGGCTCGCGCCTCCGATCGGGTCGCCGCCGACCCGCCTCCCGCGCATGTCGCGGACATCCGAGCCGGCGTCGCGGAGGGGCCGCCGGGCTCCAGCCGCCCCCGGCGGCTCCGGGACCGCCCGTGCCGGGACCGCCGCTGCCGGGACCGCTGGTGCGGTGACCGCACGTGCGACGCCCCCCCGTACAGGGAACGCACGTCCCGGAAGCGCACGTCCCGGAGGTACCCGGACGGGCGGCAGGCGATCCGCCACCACCCACGTCGGCACGCCTGCGGTGCCCACCGGCGGGCGCGCCTCGCTCGGCAGCCGGCGGCGGATCCTGCTCGTCGTGGCCGCGTTCGTCGTGTTCGTCGGCCTGCCCGCCGGCGGTCTGCTGGTCACCGCGCGCTCCGCAGGGCTGTCAGGGCAGCAGCCCGCCCCCGAGCAGGCATGGCGGGACGTCCTGGTGAGCTTGACCAACGCTCGCAGCAGCGCCTTCGCGCAGGCCGACGAGGCCGGTCTGCTGGACGCGGACGCGCTGGACAGCACCGCCTACGCGCGGGATCTCACCCTGATGCGGCAGATGGTGGCCAAGGGCGGCAGGACGTCCGGTTTACGACAAGAGATCATTGATCTCGCCGTCCGGGAGAGCGGAAGCGAGAAGACGGTGCTGCGGATCACCTACCGGCTCCCGCCTTACAGCTACGTCGACACCGACGGAACGGTCCTGGCGCAGCAGCCCGGCTATGACCGGCGGCAGTCCGATGTCACCCTGGTGAAGACCGACAGGGGATGGCGCGTTGCCTCGTGGGTCGACCCTGCCGGCTGACCACCGACAACCGGCAGGCGGGCCCTGCCGGTTGAACAT
>NZ_CAAAFR010000155.1:0-2171 GCF_900634745.1 Protofrankia symbiont of Coriaria ruscifolia | reverse complement strand
CGGCGACCACCGACAACCGGCAGGCGGGCCCTGCCGGTTGAACATCGGCCGGCGAGCGGCCGGCGATCCTTCACGACCTGGGCCAGGAGGTACCGGTGGTCACCATGCCGGCGGTCACAGCGCCGAGAGCTGTGTCGATGTCGGCGTGGGAGAACGTGAACCCGGCTTCGGTGAGCCTGCGCGGCAGGACGCGCTGGGAGACGAGCACGCCGCCGTTGGCGAAGCCGCCGAGGGCGATCCGCAACGCGACAGCCGGCACCGGCAGGATCGCCCGCCGGCGCAGAGCCGCGCCGAGCGCCCGGGTGAACGCGGTGTTGGTGACCGGTGCCGGGCTGGTCAGGTTCACCGGACCCCGTAGGCCGTCCGCGGTCAGCAGAAAGATGATCGCCGCTGTCTCGTCCGCCAGGGTGATCCAGCTCAGCCACTGCCGGCCCGAGCCCAGCCGGCCACCGAGCCCGAGCCGGAACAGCGGGAGCTGCCTGGCCAGCGCACCGCCGTGCGGCGACAGGACAACCCCCGAGCGCAGGTGACACACGCGTACACCGGCGTTCTCGGCCGCGGCGGTGGGCGCCTCCCACGCGGCCGTCACCTCGGCGAGGAAACCGGTGCCACGGGGCTCGGACTCGTCGACCGACCGGTCTCCGGTGTCGCCGTACCAGCCGATCGCGCTCGCTGACAGCAGCACCCGCGGACGCGGGTGGGCAGCGGCCACGGCGGCGGCCACCAGAGTCGTCCCGGCCACCCGGCTGTCGAGGATCCGCCGCTTGTAACGGCTGGTCCAGCGGTGGTCACCGACTCCGGCACCGGCGAGATGGACGACGGCGTCGACCTCGGCCAGCGCGGCTGGGTCGAGCGTGCCGCGGAGTGGATCCCAGCGGATCTCCGAATCGTCCCGGACGGGCCGCCGGACCAGGGCGCGCACGGTGTGCCCGCCCGCTCGCAGGGCCGGGACGAGCGCCGACCCGATCAGACCCGAGGCACCGGAAACAACGACGTCCACCGGCTGATCCTCACCCGTGCGTGCCTGGCGGGCGAGTCGGCCCGGTGCGCCCGCCAGGCGTAATCTTCGACGTCTTCGACCACAGACCGATTACAGGAGATCGATCACAGGCCCAGTTCGGCTTCGAACGCGCCTTCCTCCAGGCGTCCGCGCAGGGTGGTGAGGAAGCGGGCGGCGTCGGCACCGTCGACGATCCGGTGGTCGTAGGTGAGCCCGAGGTACACCTTCGAGCGCACCGCGATGATCTCGCCCAGCTCGGGGTCGTCCACGACCGCGGGCCGCTTGACCACCGCACCGGTCCCGAGGATCCCGACCTGCGGCTGGTTGATGATCGGCGTGTCGAACAGGGCACCGCGGCTGCCGGTGTTGGTCAGGGTGAAGGTGCCGCCGCCCAGCTCGTCCGGGGAGACCCGGTTCTCCCGCGTCCGGGTCGCCAGATCGTCGATCTTGCGCGCCATCCCGGTGAGGTTGAGGTCCCCGGCGTGGTGGATGACCGGGACGAGCAGTCCCCGGTCGGTGTCCACGGCGATACCCAGGTGCTCGGCGTCGTAGTAGGTGATCGTTCCCTGCTCGATGTCCACGCTGGAGTTGAGGTTGGGGTGCTCGCGCAGCGCCTCGCAGATCGCGACCGCGAAGAACGGCAGGAACGACAGTTTCACGCCCTCCCGCGCCTCGAACGCCTTCTTCGCGCGATCCCGCAGCCGGGCGATGCGGGTGACGTCGGCCTCGATGACGGTGGTGAGCTGCGCGCTGACCTGCAGGGACTCGACCATCCGCTGCGCGATCACCGAGCGCAGCCGCGACAGCTTCTCGGTGCGACCGCGCAGCGAAACCGGTGCCGCCGTGGGTGCCGCCGTTGCCCGTGCCGCAGCCGCCGGTGCCACCGCCGGGGCGGCGGGAGCGGCAGCCGGGGTCGCCGCCGGCACCGGGGTGGATGGTGTGCGGGCCGCGTCGATGACGTCCTGCTTGCGGATGCGGCCGCCGACTCCGGTGCCCGTCACGGCGGACAGGTCCACGTCGTGCTCGGCGGCAAGCCGCCGGACCAGCGGGGTCACGTAGGCCCCGAGGGATCCGCTGCCGTTGGACGGGGAGCCGGAGGCCGGTGCCGGCGTGGACTCCTGGGCCGGAACGGCCGGTGCGGGAGCCTGGGCGGGTGCGGGAGGTGGAGGCG
>NZ_CAAAFR010000154.1:3840-9267 GCF_900634745.1 Protofrankia symbiont of Coriaria ruscifolia | reverse complement strand
GAGGGGGAGCCGCGGCGGGCGCGGGGGCCTGCTCGGCGGCGGCTCCCGGGCCGGCCGCGGCGGCCTGCTCCGCCGTACCGCCTTCGTCGATCACGGCGAGTTCGACGCCGACCTCGACCGTTTCGTCCTCGGCCACCCGGATAGCGCTGATCACCCCGGACGCGGGTGCGGGGATCTCGGTGTCGACCTTGTCCGTGCTGACCTCGAGGAGCGGCTCGTCGGCCTCGACGCGCTCGCCTTCCTTCTTCAGCCAGCGGGTGACGGTGCCCTCGGACACGCTCTCACCCAGACGGGGCATCGTGACGGACACAGACATGGGGTAAGGCTCCTTTGCGGCGTCCGACCGACCGTGGACGACGGGCAACGGCTACGAACGCGATGGGTGCTGGGCGACTCGGGGGGCCTCCGGCAACGCGGCGAAGAGTTGCCGTCGCGTCGCCGGAGGCCCTGATGGCTGGTGGGCTGGAGAGCACACGATCATGGCTGGTTTCGCGTACCCGGAGGCCCTGCTGATTATCGGTGGGTCGACGAGTGTGCGATTGTGGTTCGTCTCGCGCATTCGAGGCCCTAAATTGATCTATTGATTGTCAGTTGTGGGAGTGCAGCGGTTTGCCGGCCAGCGCCAGATGCGCCTCGCCGATGGACTCCGACAATGTGGGATGCGGGTGGATGAGCTGAGCGACCTCGCTGGGCAGCGCCTCCCAGTTGGTGATCAGCTGGGCCTCGGCGATCAGCTCGCCGACCCGGTCGCCCACGATGTGGACGCCCACCACCGGCCCGTCGGGCACGGCCACGAGCGTCACCGCACCCGCCGTCTGGAGGATCTGCGCTTTGCCGTTACCCGCCAGGTCGTAGGTGTGGGTGACAACGTCCCCGTACAGTTCCGCCGCTCTGGTCGAGGTGAGCCCGACCGAAGCCACCTCGGGATGCGAGTAGGTGACCCGCGGGATGTTGTCGTAGTCGACCGGCGCTGGATTCAGCCCGGCCAGGCTTTCGGCGAGGAAGATGCCCTCGGCGAAGCCGACATGGGCGAGCTGGAGACCGGGCCGCAGGTCACCGATGGCGGAGACGGTCGGCACGTTGGTACGCAGCTGATGGTCGACGAGAACGTATCCGCGATCCAGCGCGATGCCGACCTCGTCGTAGCCCAGCCCCTCCGATACCGGCCCGCGTCCGACCGCCACCAGCAGCAGTTCGGCCTCGATGGTCGTGCCGTCCTCCAGGGTCACCGTGACGCCGTCGTCGGTGGTTTTCACACCGGCGAACCGGGCGCCGAGGTGCTGCTTGATGCCGCGCCGGCGGAAGGCCCGCTCCAGCAGCTTGGAGCTGGATTCCTCCTCCAGCGGCACCAGGTGGGGCAGGGCCTCGACGATCGTCACCTCGGCTCCGAAGGAGCGCCACACCGAGGCGAACTCGCAGCCGATCGCGCCGGCGCCGAGCACCACGGCGGAGGCCGGCACGCGGTCGAGTTCGAGAGCGTCGTCGCTGGTGATCACCTGGCGGTGGTCGATCTCCAGGCCCGGCAGCGACTTCGACTGTGATCCGGTTGCCAGCACGATGTGACGACCGGAGATTACGCGGTCGCCCACGGCGACGGAGGTCGGTGACACCAGCCGTCCATGGCCCTCGACGAGCTCGATGCCACGATTGTTCACCAGGCCGGTCAGACCCCGGTAAAGTTTGTTGACCACCGAGTCCTTGTAGGCGTTGACCTTCGCGATGTCGATTCCCTCGAAGGTCGATCGAATTCCGAAATTGCCACTTTCGTGAATATTGTCCGCGATCTCCGCCGAGTGCAGCAGCGCCTTGGTCGGAATGCACCCGCGGTGCAGGCACGTTCCGCCCAGCTTGCTCTTCTCGATCAGAGAAACGTCCAGGCCGAGCTCCGCGGCACGCAGAGCTGTCGCGTAACCGCCGCTGCCGCCGCCGAGGATGACCAGGTCGACGGGACCCGCCGCAGAGTCCACCACGCCAGGCGTCCCTTCTCGTTGACTGGTTGGGATGCGTTCAGTCTTTCATGTCACCAGACCGCGGCGTCGGAGGTCCGCAGCGACTGTGTGGTGCATGACGCCGGTATTTCACCGGACTACTTCCGTGCGGTGCTCGTTACTCGCTGGTAGTTGGTTCACCGGACGCTTGGCCGCTGGTTGCCGGCAACGTTCCCGGCGAGTTGGAGCAGGGTCCGGACGATCATCCCGGTGCCGCCCCTGGGGGTGTGCCCGTACGGTTCGCCACCGTTCCAGGCCGGCCCGGCAATGTCGATGTGCGCCCACGGGACGTCCTCGGGCACGAAGGCGCTCAGGAAGTGCCCGCCGACCAGCATGCCGCCATCACGGCCGCCACCGCCGGCGACGTTGGCGAGGTCGGCGACGCTCGAGTCGAGCGCCTTGCGCAGATCCGGCGGCAGCGGCATCGGCCACAGCGACTCGCCGCTCTCGCGGGCCGCGGCGACGACCTGGTCGACCGCGCCGTCGCGTCCCATCACCCCGGCGGTGCGCTGCCCCAGGGCGACGATCTGCGCGCCGGTGAGCGTCGCGACGTCCACGATCAGAGCGGGGGAGTCCTCGGCGGCGCGGGCGAGGGCGTCACCGAGCACCAGGCGTCCCTCGGCGTCGGTGTTGAGCACCTCCACCCGCGTGCCGCCCCGCAGGGTCAGGACGTCGGACGGCCGGATTGCCCCGCCCGACGGCATGTTCTCGGCCAGCGGCAGCCATCCGACGAGGTGAACCGGCAGGTTCAGGCGGGCCGCCGCGACGAGCGTCGCGAGCACCGAGGCGGCCCCCGCCATGTCGATCTTCATCCATTCCATCGCGGCCGCGGGCTTGAGCGACAGGCCGCCCGAGTCGAACGTGATGCCCTTGCCGACGAGGGCGAGCGCGGGCCGGTCGGAGGCCTGTGAACCGGCCGGGCGCCACTCGAGGCGGACGAGGCGGGGCGGGTTCGCCGAGCCCTGGCCCACCCCGAGGATCCCGCCGAACCCACCGTCGGCCAATGCCTGTTCGTCGAGCACCTCGACGGTGACTCCCACCTCACCCGCGTGCCGAGCCGCGATCTCGGCGAACACGGTCGGCGGCAGATGCCCGGGTGGTGTGTTGACGAGGTCACGGACGAGCGCCACGGCGTCCACCGCGATACCGGCCCGGCGCACCGCGTCGCCGGCCGCGGACTGCGAGGCTTCGTCCACCACGAATGTGATTTCGCTCACGGGCGAGCGGTGGTTGCCGGCGGACGTGGTCCGGAACTCCCCGAAGGCGTACGCGCCGAGCAGTGATCCCTCAGCGACGGCGCGCAGCTGCGCCGGCCCGGGGGTGCCGGTAGCGAGGGCGAGGGTGGTGGCCACGCGGGTGGTGCCGGCGAGCGCACGCACCGCCGTACCAGCCGCGCGGCGCAGGGCCTCGTGGTCGATGCCGCCGCTGGCGGCGCCCGCGTCCGTATCCGTGCCTGCCCCGGTGTCCTCAACCGGGCCCGCGTCCGCCGCCGCTGTGATCTGCGCTGGTGGCGAGGACAGCGCACCGACGCCGACCGCGAGCACCGTCGGGACGGGCAGGATCCCCAAGGTCGCGAAACGGACCAGGTCACCGGCCTTACCAGTCGCGCCCAGGTCGGCAAGAACCTTCGCGAGCCGGCCACCGAGCGCAGCGTCGAGCGTTTCGGTACCACCGAGCGGAATGGGACCGTCCTTGCCCGTCGCAATACCGATCACCAGTGCGTCGGCGTCAAGATCCAGCACGGATGAGGTTGTCACGGCAGTAACGGTCATGTCGAGAGACTACGGAACACACCGCGGGACGGTGCAGGGCCGGGCCCCTGCGGGTGGCTCGCCCTCGAGCTCGGGTCCCCGGATCGCGGCGAAGCCGCTATCCGGGGCTAGCCTGCCGGTATGGGTGAGCTGCTGCGGTCTCCGTTGCACGACCGGCACGTGGCGCTCGGCGCCAAGCTGGCCGACTTCGGCGGATGGGAGATGCCGATCGAGTATCCCGGCGGGGGTGTGCTGAAGGAGCACGCGGCGGTCCGGTCCGCGGTCGGGATCTTCGACGTCAGTCACCTCGGCAAGGCGCGCGTGTACGGCCCCGGCGCCGCGGAGTTCGTGAACTCGGCCCTCACCAACGACCTGTCCCGCATCGGTCCGGGGCAGGCCCAGTACACCCTGTGCTGCGACCCCGAAACCGGCGGAGTGGTGGACGACCTCATCGCCTACCTGTACTCCGCCACGGACGTCTTCCTGATCCCCAACGCGGCCAACACCGCCGAGGTTGTCCGCCGGCTCGCGGCGGCGTCCCCGCCCGGGGTCACCGTCGAGAACCTGCACTCGGCCTTCGGCGTGATCGCGGTCCAGGGGCCGGGTGCGCCGGAGCTGGTGTTCGCGATCGGTCTGCCCGTCGACGGCGCCTACATGAGTTTCGTGCAGGCCGACTGGAAGGGCACCGGCCCGGACAGCGGGGACGCCGCTGCCGGGGACGGCGTCAGCCGGGAGATTGCCGTGTGCCGCTCGGGCTACACCGGCGAACGCGGGTTCGAGCTCGTGACGCGCTGGGAGGACACCCCGGCGGTGTGGGACGCGCTGGTGGTGGCCGGCGCGGCGGCAGGGGTGCGCCCCTGCGGCCTCGGCGCCCGCGACACCCTGCGGACCGAGATGGGCTACCCGTTGCACGGCCAGGACCTGTCGCCCTCGATCACCCCGGTGCAGGCGCGGGCCGGTTGGGCGGTGGGCTGGAACAAGGAACAGTTCTGGGGCCGGGACGCGCTCGTGGCGGAGCGGACGGCGGGCCCGGCGCGCCTGTTGTGGGGCCTGTGTTCGACCGATCGCGGCATCCCGCGGCCGCACATGGCGGTGTACGGGCCGGACGGCGGGCCGGTGGGCGAGGTCACCAGCGGGACGTTCTCGCCGACGTTGCGGACCGGTATCGGCCTTGCCCTGCTCGGCCGCGGCGTCGCCGAGGGGGACACCGTCCGGGTGGACGTGCGGGGACGGCCGTCGACGATGACGGTGGTCCGGCCGCCGTTCGTGGACGCGTCCCCGAAGTAGCTCGTGGATGCGCTCGTGGGTGGTCCCCGCGGTAAGAGCACCCGGCAGGTTTCACCGGATGCCGAGGCGGTCCTACCGGATGCCGATGTGGTTCCACCGGATGCCGGGACCTTCAGGTCGCCGAGGTTCTACAGGTCGCCGAGGTTCTACAGGATGCCGAGGCGGTGCTTCACCCCGTAGGGGACGTCCAGGGCCATGAACACCAGGGTGACCGTCGCCGTGACCTCGACGAGGCTGCCGAGTACGTCCCCGGTGACACCACCGAGGTAGCCGACCAGGTACCGCCGCAGCAGCCAGCCCGCGGCCGTTCCCACGGCCACGGCGATCACTGCACGCACAGCGCGGCCGGTGTCGCCGCCGTCGACGTCCAACAGGCCGCCGACGGCGGCGACGGCGACGAC
>NZ_CAAAFR010000154.1:0-3746 GCF_900634745.1 Protofrankia symbiont of Coriaria ruscifolia | reverse complement strand
GCCGGGGGTGTGCCCGCGGTACAGGCGAGTGTCGCCGCGAGCCGCCCGGTCATCGACGCGACCAGGATCGACAGGCTGCCCCGATGCTCACTGATCGTGAGCGATAGCGCCCCGACCTGGACCAGGACGACGAAGATCAGAGCTAGCGCGCCGAACGCGCCCAGTCGCGAGTCGCGCATGGCCGCCAGCGCACGCTCCCGGCCGGCGCCGAGACCGTCGGCGACGTCGGCGAGCCCGTCCAGGTGCAGACCGCGGGTCAGTAATGCCAGGGTGGCGATCCCCATGACGGCCGGGAACAGGTTCTGGGCCGGCGTTTCGGGCGGCGCTCCGGGCGTCTTCGTGAAGATCCGGAAGCTGAGCACGACGAGGGCGGTGATGCTGCCCAGGACGAGGCCGACGAGCGGCGCCAGCGCCATGGCACGCCCCATGGTGCGCCGGTCGAGAACGATCTGCCCCCGGACAGGCAGCAGCGAGAGCAGGGAGAAAATCGTCCGTGTGGCGAGCATCAGCCGCTGCGCGTCAGGCGCTTTCCGTCCCGGGCGTGTCACCCGGGTCGGCGGCCGGGTCGGCTTTGCCGGCCGTGTCGGTCTTGTCGCTGACCCCGGCCTGGTCGAACGTGGCCATCTCGGCGAGCGTCGCCTGAGCGGCCACCAGCAGGTTGACGGCGAGCAGCGCTCCGCTGCCTTCACCGAGCCGCAGGCCGAGGTCCAGCAGGGGTTCGACACCCAGTGACGTCAGGGTGAGTTTCTGCGCGGGTTCGGTCGAACGCGTGCCCGCGACCCACCACGCCTTCGACCCCGGCGCGTACGCCTCGGCGACCAGCGCCGCGGCACAGATCACGACGCCGTCCAGCACCACCGGGGTGCGGCGGACGGCAGCCTGGACCAGCAGGCCCGTGAGCGCGGTGAGGTCCGCACCGCCGATCACCCGCAGCAGGGCCAGCGGATCGGCGGCGAACGGCCGGCCGCGGCGCATCGCGTCCCGGATCGCCGCGGTTTTGATCATCCACCGGGTGTCGTCGATGCCGGTTCCGCGTCCGACGGTGTCGATCGGCTCCCGGTCGAGCAGAGTGGCGACGATCGCCGCGGACGGGGTGGTGTTCCCGATACCCATATCGCCCGGGACCAGCAGGTCGGCGCCGGCGTCGACCTCCTCGTCGGCGATCGCCCGGCCGATGTCGAACGCCCGGGCGGCCTCGTCGGCGGTGAGGGCGTCCTCGACGTCGATCCGTCCGCTGCCGCGCCGGACCCGGTAGCGACCGGCGGAGGCGGCTGCGCCCGCTCCTGCGTCCACTCCCTCTCCCTCGCCACCGCCGCCGTCCGGTGCCGCCGGCTCGTCGGCGTCCACGCTGAGGTCGACGACCCGGACGGACGCGCCGACGGTGCGGGCCAGCACGTTCACCGCGGCGCCGCCGGCGGCGAAGTTCGCCACCATCTGTGCGGTGACCTCCGGCGGGAACGCCGAGACGCCCGCCCGCGCAATACCGTGATCACCGGCGATGATCACCGCTCGGATGCGCTGGAACGGCTTGGGTGGGCAGACCCCCTGCACACCGGCAAGCCAGACCGAGATCTCCTCAAGGCGCCCGAGAGCGCCCGGAGGCTTGGTCAACATTGCCTGCCGCTGCCGGGCGGCGTTCATCGCGTCGGCGTCGAGCGCTGGGATCTGCACAGCGTCTTTATTACCCGATGTGCTGCCAGATGCCGGGGAAGCCGCTCGCCGATCGGACGTCTTCTTGCCGGACGTTCTTATTTCGGGCTTATTCCGGGGAACCGGCCCACGTCGAGGTCAGCGCGACCAGGTCGGACCAGTCGGCGCCGTGGCGGGCGGCTTCCCCGGCAAGCTGGGCCACCTCGCTGCTCATCCACGCCGCCGGTCGGCCGGCCGAGGCGGCCACCGCGCCGGTGACGTGCTGTTCGGCCTCCTCGACGTCAGGACGCGCCCGGCGCAGCGCGGCGTCCGCGCAGATGATGTACACCAGGGGAGCCAGGCCGCTGACACCCTTGTCGTGGCCCCTGCCGTGGCCGTGTCCGGAGCCGACACGCTCGCGCGCCTCGGTCAGGAACGGCGCGGCGGCATAGATCTGCCCGGCCAGGACGAGGGCGCTGGCCGCCATCGTCGCGAACAGCGCAGGGTGGTAACCGTCGAGGGAGTAGCTGGGGGTGCCGTGTTTCTCGGCGGGTATCCGGTTCATCAGTTCCTGCGCCCGGCCGACCGTGGCAACGGTACCGACGGTGTCGCCCAGCCGCGCCCGTGCGCCGGCCTCGGCAACCGCCAGCATCACGGCGGCGGGTGTGTTCCCCGCGTACCGCTGTCCTTCCACGGCGAGGGTCAGCGCGGTCTTCCAGCGTTGCAGACGCCGCGCGGCCATCGCCCGGACGGCGTGGGCGTGCGCGATCGTCGGCCAGTCCCCGATGCTTGCGGCGACCGACTCCGCCTGGGTCAGCGTGCGCAGCCCGCAGGAGACGTCACCGGCGTCGACGAGTGCGTTGCCTTCCAGCACGAGGGTGCGGGAGTGCAGGGCCTGCCAGTCGTGCCCGGCGCGGGCCGACCCTCCCTGGGACGCCCCGACGTGGCGCCCCAGGTTCCACGCCTGTAAGGCGGTCTGCGCCGGGGCGGTGGACCCGTACCCGTCGACCAGCGCCCGCATGGCGGTGGTGAGCCCGGCCAGGTCCTGCGCGGTGCGGGTGCGTCCGCAGGACGCTCTCACCAGACGTCCTGCCGCGACAAGCCCGGCAACCGCCGCGAGCCTGCGCCGATCAACGCCCATGCGCGACTCCAGGTGTTCGCTTTACACCCCCAGTGTCCGACGCTGTTCCGGCCATGTCGATGGCCCGGTCGTGTCGCCGGTCCAGCCGTGTCGATGCCTCTCACTCCCTGTCATGTCTGCGGTGGACGACGATGCGGTCCCGGTTCCCGAACTCCCGGGTTCCCGAGCTCCCGGCTGTCGCGTGGAACCCCGATCACGGCAAATTATGATCATTTTGGTTTCGGTTGCCGGCGGGTTGCCGACGGTCGAAAATTATCGGACCCATGACCGTCACGTCGTTCGACCGGCCGGCCGCGGAGGAACCGGCCGTGCCTGTCCGGGCCTGAATAAGCGGTATGGAGACGTCGAGGCCGCACGAAATCTCGACCCACGGGTCTCGCGCAGCGAGTTCTCCGGTTCCTACGATCCCGACAGAGCCGACAAATCGCCGACGATCAAAATCTTGTGCACACTGCTGCCCCGACGCCCGGTGAGGTGCCGGTAGCCAGCTACGACATCGCGACAGCCCCCGGTGACGCGAGTCCGCTCAACACCTGCTGCGCCGGAGAAGCATGGCAGTCAGCCGTTTTCTCCTGCTGCTGTGCAGGCACGTGACGGCCGGGATGGGAGTTGATCGTCGTTTTCCGGGTGTCTACCGGCGCCGTCGGGAGAACCAGCGCCGTGATTCGCGTGCTTCCTCCTGCGGCTGCGGGCTGCGGGGGAGATGATCAAGACCGGGGATGGGCGTGGCCGGGTCGAGTAGCCGGTAGGCGGGGTCGAGGTCGGCGAGTTCGTCGAGTTCGAACCGGCGGAGTTTGACGGCCCACCACAGCAGAGAACGGCCGTCGCCCCCGGAGGTCTTGTATGTCCCATCCGGCAGGACGGTGGCCCAGTCTCCGTCCGGGAGGGGATAGAGGGTCGCAAGCAGGCGCCCGGTAGTGGTTTGCCACAGTCGCACCGTGCGGTCGGTGCTGGTGGTGGCGAGGGTGGTGCCGTC
>NZ_CAAAFR010000153.1:8173-17351 GCF_900634745.1 Protofrankia symbiont of Coriaria ruscifolia | reverse complement strand
GGGGAAGCGGTGGCTGGGTCCGCGGGTGCGGCGTTCGGCGGTGCGGTCAGGGCGGCGGGGAAGCTGATCGTGTCGGGGGGTGCGCCGAGCGCGCCGGCGGCGATGCCGATCAGGCGTTGGAGTCCCTGGTAGACGGCGAACAGGGCCCACATCTCCTGGGCGACGCCTTCGGGGTCCCCGGCTAGGGTCTGACAAGTTAGCGGCTCTGCCAAGATTCCGGTGGTAACGGAGCGTGGTCATAAGAGCAGGATGCGCTGGCGGAGCAGAGGGAACCCGGCGCGGCCGTACATCTGCCGCTTGATCATCTTGACCTTGGTGTTTGCGCCCTCCATGGGGCCGTTGCTGTAGGGCAGAGTCAATCCGGCGACGACGGCCTTATGGTCGTTCTCGAGGCCGTGGGCGAAGGCGTGTAGGGCGGGCAGATCGTCGTCCCGCACGGTTTTGATCCACGCGTCGAGGTCCTCGCCGCGACGCCCGGTGAGCAGGGTCGCGAACTCGCCTATTCGGGCGGCCAGAACAGTCATCTGCGGGCAGCGTGCGACCAGGTCGTTCAGGTGCCGCCGCCGATGATCGGGTAGGTCCTCGGGCCTGCTCATGAGCCAGGCGACCAGCCGGCGCGGGGACGGCGGGGTGCGTGCGGGATCGGCGCGTCCCTGCGTGAGGGAGCGCACGAGCAGGGTGGCGCTGCCTGGATAGCCCTGCGCGCGGATCTCGGCCAGCAGGCGGGTGACCGCCACGCCGGGTTCGTCCTCCCGACGGTGGCGTAGATGCTCACGGTAGGGGTCGACCAGCGTGCGCCGGTACTGCGGGGGCCCCTGCAGAGACTCGGCCGATTCCGCCCGGGCATACCGTTTGACGGTGTTCAGCGCCCAGCCCAGGCGGCGGGCGCACTCCAGCAGCCCGACGCCCTGCGCGAGCAGGTCATGAACGGCGGCGTGCCGGCTGCGGGTGCGGTCCTGTCGTGCGCTGGTCGTACGGCCCGGGCCTGCATGCCAGCAGGTACTGTGCGCGACCACGGTCGTCTCCACCGCGTGGGCGAGGTTGTGCCACACGTGCCAGCGGTCACTGACCTGGACCGCGTCGGGGGCGCCGTGGCGGATCGCCTCGGCGTAGGCCGCCGACCCGTCACGGCAGACCACGCGAACCCCAGGATGATCACATAGCCAGGCGGTCAGGGTGGTGGCGTGGCGATCGGGTAGCACGTCCACGCGTCGGTGCGTGACGGCGTCGATGAGTACGGTCGCGTACCGGTGCCGACGCCGCAGCGCGACGTCGTCCACGCTGAGTACCTCCGGGGTCGGCCCGGCGGTGATCGGGGTTGCCAGGAGCAGGCGCAGCACGGTCGTCCGCGAGACGGCTACGGCGAGCCTGCGCAGCAGTCCCGCGCCCGCGCGACCGGCGAGCAGCACCCCCACCCACGTGATCAGCGCACCCAGCGAAGGGGTACGGCGGGCATAGTGTTCCGTCAGTCCGGGCACCTGCTCGCGGAAGGTCTGCCGCGGGCAGCGCAGGTTGTCGCAGACCAGCCGCCGCACGGTCAGCTCGATCATCACCGGTCTGCCTCCGACCGGAAGATCGGCAAGGTGGCGGCGGTGGTAGCCGTGCACCCGGGTGGTCACGGTGCCGCACTGCGGGCAGGGCAGCGGCCCCGCCCGGGTCCGTGCAACGACCCGTACCACCGGCCCCTCATCGACGACCCGATCGATGATCACCGCGTCGAGGTGAGGAAAGACGACCTTCAGAAACCCGGTGTCACACAGTCCCGACGGTACCCGTATGACAACTACCTGTCACCATCGAAATCTTGGCAGAGCCGTTGTTCTTACAGGACCGGCAAACTTGCCTTGAAAGTCAAGTTGACTGACATGGTCAAAGAGCCTCTGGAGGCAAAAGGCAGGTGGTCAGGCGGCGGCGGAGGCGGGGGTGTCGGTGGTGGGGAGGCCGAGGTTGTCGCGCAGGGTCGTGCCGGTGTATTCGGTGCGCAGCGAGCCGCGCTCCTGTAGCAGCGGCACCACCTTGTCGACGAACTCGTCCAGGCCGGTGGGTGTCAGGTGGGAGCCGAGGATGAACCCGTCCGAGCCGTCGTTCTGGACGAAGGAGTCGATGCGTTCGGCTATCTGGTGGGGTGTGCCGACGAACTCGGTGTGGCTGAAGACGTGGATGGCCAGCTCGCGCAGCGAGTAGTTGTTCGCCTCGGCCAGCGCCCGCCAGCCGGCCACCGTCTCGTGGGGGTCCTGGTGCAGGCGTGCCCGGCCCTGGATCACCAGCGGGCCGTCCGGGTCGGGGCCGACGTCCGGCAGCGGACCGTCGGGGTCGTAGCCGGACAGGTCGCGGTTCCAGACGGTCTCGAGCAGGATCTGCGCCGTCCTGCCGCTGACCTGCGTCCGGGCGATCTCCCGGTGCCGTTCGACGGCTTCGGCCTCGGTGGCGCCCAACACGAACGACGCCGAGGGCAGCAGCTTGACCGAGTCGGCTGGACGGCCTTGCCGGACGGCCCGGGCCCGGATGTCGTGGTAGAATTCCCGCGCCTCGGCCAGTCGGCGGTAGGGGGAGAAGATCGCGTCTGCGCCGCCCGCCGCGAAGTCCCTGCCCTGGGGGGACACCCCGGCCTGCAGGATGACCGGACGGCCCTGGGGGCTGCGGGGGACGTTGAAGTGCCCCGTGACGTCGAACTGCTCGCCGTGATGGCCGAACGCACCCACGGCGTCGTCGCTGACGAACTGCCCGCTGCTTTTGTCAGCCACCACGGCGTCGGCGGCCCAGGAGTCCCAGAGCTTCCGGGCGATGGTGAGGAACTCTCCCGCGCGGACGTAGCGGTCGTCGCGGTGCAGGAAGCCGCCGCGGCGGAAGTTCTGCCCGGTGAAGGCGTCGAAGGAGGTCACCACGTTCCAGCCGGCCCGTCCGCCGGAGAGGTGGTCCAACGAGCTGAGCTGCCGCGCCAGTTCGTACGGCTCGTTGAAGGTGGCGTTGATGGTGCCGACCAGGCCGAGGTGCTCGGTCACCCCGGCCAGCGCGGCCAGCACCGGCAGCGTGTCCGGGCGGCCGACGATGTCCTGGTCGAAGATCCGGCCAAGCCGCTCGCGCAGGATCAGCCCTTCGGCGAGAAAGAAGAAGTCGAACTTGCCGCGCTCGGCGGTCCGGGCCAGGTGCTGGAACGAGGAGAACGCGATCTGGCTGCCGGCGGCCGGGTCTGACCACACCGTGTGATGATTCACGCCACCGAGGTAGGCGCCGAGGATGATCTGCTTGCGGGGCTTGCTCATGTGTACGCTCCAGGCGCTCGATATCGGCTGGCATGTCAGGCGATGGCGTGTCAGACGGCGGCGTAGCGGCCAGTGGTCGGCGGGTCAGTCAGGCGGCGGCGTAGCGGTTGGCGGGTCGGGGCAGCCCGAGCAGGCCGCGCAGTGTGTTCGCCTCGTAGGCGGTGCGGAACACGCCGCGGTGCCGCAGCTCCGGGACCAGCGTGCGGGTGATCGCCTCCAGGTCGTGCGGGATCGTCCCGGGCCGTAGCCGGAAGCCGGACAGACCGGCGCGCTGCCAGTCCTGCAGCAGGTCGGCGAGTCCGGCCGGGGTGCCGGCGAACACGAGCGCGTCGCTGCTGTATTCGCTGCCCGCCAGCTCGTCCAGGCGCTTGCGGCGATCGCCGGCCGCCGCCGCGGTGGTGTCGAGGAAGACGACGAGGTCACCGAAGACGTGCACGTTCTGCGTCCGGCCGGCGGCGTGCTGCTCGGCCCGGATCTCCTCGGTGATCGCGCGCGCGTCGGTGGCGTCCCGGGGGGTCACATAGACGACATCGGCCGAGCGGGCGCCGAACCGATAGGGCAGCGTGCTGTGCGCGAGCGCGGTGACCAGCGGCTGCCCCTGCGGTGGCCGCGGCACGATCGACGGGCCGCGGACGCTGAACCACCTGCCCTTGAAATCGATGTAGTGCAGTTTCTCGCGGTCGATGAACCGCCCGGTGGCGGCGTCGCGGATCTCCGCGTCGTCCTCCCAGCTGTCCCACAGCCGACGGACCACTTCGACGAAGTCGCCGGCCTCCTCGAAGTACTCGGCGACCAGCGTCTGGCCCTCGGGCGTCGCGTAGTCCTCGAACCGGAGACGGGGGATGTCGCGGCGGCCGAAATGGGAATTCTCGCTGGGACGCGACAGCTGTGCCCGCCAGCCGGCCCGGCCGGTGCTGACGTAGTCGAGGGTTGCGATCGCCTTCGAGACGTGAAACGGCTCGGTGTGTGTGACGGTCGCGGTCGGGACGAGCCCGATGTGCGCCGTCAGCGGCGCGACCCGGGCCGCGATCAGCACCGCGTCCAGGCGCCCGTGCACCTGGTCCGTTCGTCCGTCCGGGCCGTCGTAGCGGGAGGACTGCACGCCGAGGGAGTCCTCGATGGTGACGAAGTCGAGCAGACCGCGCTGGGCCTCGGACACCAGGTCGACCCAGTAGCGCGGGGTGAACAGCTCGCGTGGGCGCGCCCGTGGCTCCCGCCAGGCCGCGGGATGCCAACCGGTACCGTCCAGCGCGACAGCGAGATGGAGTGGAAAGAACGCGGGCATCAGCTGGTCGTCCCCTTCTGTTCGGGTTGGTCGGTCTGTTCGGTCTGCTCGGTGTTCACGGAGGTGGTGAGGCGGTGGCCGCACGGAGGGGACGGTGGCGTTTCCACTCCTCGGCGATCAGCTCGTAGGAGCGCACCCGGTCGGAGTGCCGATGGGTGATCGTCGTGATGGCGAGCCCATCCGCGCCGGTAGCCTGCTGGAGCTGTTCGAGCTTGTCGGCGACGGTCCGCGGGGAGCCGACCAACTGGGTGTCGAGGCGGTCCTTGACAAGGGCGCGATCGTCGTCCGTCCAGACGTGAGCGGCGGCCTGCTCCGTCGGGTTCGTCCGGCAGGGCGACGAACTCGACGAAACGCCGACGCTCATATCCCCGGCGATCCGCTCTGCGGGTGGCGGGCCTGCCGTCCGCGGCGACCGACGAGTCGATGACGGAGACGGGGCCGGGTACGGGTCTTCTCCTGAGTGCGGAGGCCGCCAGTACCCCGGCGAGGCAGAGCCTCAGTGGTTGGCTGCCGCGGTGGTTCCCCTTCCCTGATCAATTGATCAAGGGGTGCGGCCTGCCCACAGGACTGATCAGAGAAGCGCTGTACGGTGAACGGCCGGCAAGGGAGCCGAAAAGTGACCGTTTGGTGGAACCGGAATGGCATGCGACCGGTTAACGCTCCGTCAGCAACAACAGAGAGAACTCGCAAGACGCGAGAAGTCAAGGTACCTTCGGGCGACAAATGCACTCTTCAGTGCCACGACTAAACCGTAGCCGAGGGTCGCGTGCAGCGCAATGACGCCGGTCCGCGGGGATCGCTACAGCCACCCGCGCAGGACTCCGCATCCGCTCCCTGCCCGCACGGGCCGATGTGTCCTGCGTTTATTGCGGACGTGTTCGCGCCGCGGTGTAGGGGCTGCAATGTAGTGGGCGTTGCGTCCGGTGGCGGAGCCGCGGATGAGCAGTTCCGGGACGAGCCGGTCGAGTGCGCGGTTCGCCCCGGTCTGGGTGAGGCCAGTCAGGGTTGCGTAGTCGCCGCTGGTGATGCGTTCATGGGCGGTGAGCCAGGCGGCGGATCATAAACCAGTACTGGACGACGTGGAGGTCGCGTGAGTGCTGGTTTACGGGTTCGCTCGGCCGCAATTACGGGTTCCGCCTGAGCCTGCCGCTCGAACCGCACGCCGTCGACCGGGCGTACAACCGGCACACGGAGCAGGTCGGCCGGGACCGAGCGGCCCGGACGGGCGGGAGGACAATCAGGTCCTGTGCAGCCAGGTCCGGTGCGGCTGGGGCCGACCGCGAAGTACGAACCATGGATGCGCCGCGCCCTGGAGATGGCGCGGGTACTGCCGGACCCGGGGGCCGGTGATCCTCCTGTCGGAGCGGTGATCTACGGCCCGGACGGGCGGGAGATCGCCGCCGCGCACCATGACCGGCAGTGCACGGCCGATCCAACCGCCCATGCGGAGATCACCGTGCTCCGGCAGGCCGGACGCGCGTTCGGGACATGGAAACTCGACGGCTGCACCCTCGTCACCACGCTGGAACCCGGTGTGATGGCTGCCGGCGCAGTCGTCCTCGCCCGGGTGTCCCGCCTGGTCATCGGCTCGTGGGACGAGCACAACGGCGCCGTCTGCTCCCGATGGGATGTCGTGCGCGACCCGCGGCTCAACCACTTCGTCGAAGTCATCCCCGAGGTCCTCAAGGCCGAATGCGACGCGCTGCTCAACGACTACCTCTCCCCACCTCAACACGGATAACCAGGTGAGCCCGACGCGCGTAGCCCGGTGCCGGCACCGTCACGGGCGTCGCGCCGCCACGACTGTCCCGACCTTCGCCGAGGGGCGTGGCGTTGCCGGGCATAGTCCGTCAGCCGTGTCGCCGGGCCGGGCCGGGCCCGGGTCAGTGCGGTGCGGCGACGTACGGGAACGACGGGTCACGGCATGCCGGGAGAGGCGACCGCTATGCCGAGGTCGCGGGCGGCGTCGAGGAGACGGTGGTCGTAGGCCACCATGGTGTGCAGGTCTGGGCCGAGACTCGCGGCGGTGACCAGGTGGATCGCGTCAAGGCTGCGTAGCCGTGCAGGCGGATGGTGGCCGGCCCGGTCCAACAACGGATAGCCCAGCCTGATCTGGTCGAGCTCCCGGAGAAGTGCGGTTGCGGCGCCGGCTGCGGCCTGAGCCTGTGTCCGGCTGACATCAGGACGGTCAGTGAGGCGGAGAACCGCACGCCGTAACTCGGTGCGCACCAACGCGCTGCTGACGAGCCTGTGCTCCGCGTGCTCGGCGAGCCAGATCCGCAGGTTGTTGCTCTCGTCCTCGGCGATGACGAGTTTCGTGAGGGCGCTGGTGTCGAGATAGATCAGCGCTATCTCCATTCATCGTCACGCAGCGCGGCGAGTTCGTCCGACAGTCGGATCCCGGCGCCCACGGTCACCGGTTCGATGTCCAGAATGCCCTGGCCGCCGGGAATGAGGTCGCCGGAGTCGACGAGACGCTGGTAACCCGAGGTCGCCTCATACGGCATGAGGATGGCGACCGCTGTCCCGCGTTCGGTGACTTCTACCGTCTCCCCGGCTTTCACCCGGGTCAGCACACGGCTGGCGTTCTGCTTGAGCTCCCGGACTCCGACCTGCCACATGTTCTACAAGGTAGCACCTTGGACTGGCGCCGGCTCCGCCACATGGAACGCGGGTCAGCGGGAACGCGGGTCAGCGCAGGCGGGTGGGGATGCCGGCGACGACGTGCCAGACCTCGTCGGACTCGGCCGCGATCGCGGCGTTGAGGCGGCCGAGGGCGTCGCGGAAGCGGCGTCCGACCGCAGTGGCCGGCACGATCCCGGAGCCGACCTCGTTGGTCACCGCTACCACGTGGCGGCGGGTGTTCCGCCACGCCGCCACCAGCTCCTGGACTCTGGCGGACCATTCCCCGGCCATGCGGTCCCCATCCAGACCGTCCCCGCCCATGTGCTCCCAGTCCATGCGGGCGGTCAGCCACAGGGTGAGGCAGTCGACCAGCAGGGGCGGGCCGTCCGCACACAGCAGCGGCACCAGGTCGGCGGTCTCCACCGTCGTCCAGTGGGACGGGCGGCGGCCGCGGTGGGCGGCCACCCGCGCCGCCCAGTCGGCGTCGTCCAGTGAAACCGGTCCCGCCGTGGCCACGTAGACCACTTCCGGCCAGGCGGCGAGCCGCCGCTCGGCTTCCGCGGACTTTCCCGACCGGGCGCCTCCGGTGATCAGGACGCGGTAGGGTCGGGGCGGACCCGCGTGGGACTGCGTTCCGCGGAACACGGTGCGCCCGGGCCGGGCGCTGTCGGCGGTGATGTCGAGTACAGCGCCGTCAGGATGCAGCTGCGCTCCCATCAGCGCCAGCCGCCGGGCGAGTTCGCCGCCGGGCGGGTTGCGGTGGCTGAGGTGGACGGCGACGATCCGGGTCGCCTCGACCACGGCGTCCCGCCGCCGGAGTTCCGCGAGGACGTCGGCGAACGCCGCCAGGTCGAGGTGCTCACCGAACCCGGGACGGTCGCCGTTGTTCTCCTCCATCAGCACGGCGTCGAACGCGCGCCCGGCGAGTGCCTCCAGGGCTGACGGCGGCAGCGGCGCGGCGGTGTCGCAGGCGTAGAGCAGACGTCCGCCGTCCGGGGTCGTCACGTCGTAGAGCACCGCCGGGCCCACGAACACGCCACCATGGTTGGCCGCCAGCGGGCGGATCTCGAAACCGCCCAGCGACAGGACGTCGCCGGCGTGCGCCGGATGGAACCGTAACGGCCCGGTGTCACCCCCCCGAGGGGCCACGAAGGGGCGGCAGGCATCCAGGGATGCGGGCGGTCCGACAACGTCCAACGGGTGTGCGGCCACGGTCGACCATGTCCGCCACAGCAGGGCGGCGGGACCGGTGTGATCGGAGTGGGCGTGGCTGAACAGCAGGTGGCGCACGCCGGCGAGCCGTACCCCGAACCTCGTGGCGGCGCGCGGTACATCCGGTCCGCAGTCGATGAGCATGGTGCCGTCGACGAGCACCGCGGTCTGGGTGCGCACCTCGTGTTCGCGGGCCCACCCGCAGGACGCGCACTCACACCACGGGTTGGGCCATCCGTCGGCCGACCCCGTGCCCAGCAGCCTCAGCCGCACTTGCCCGTGTGCCTACGGGTGCGGATGGCGCTTGCGGTCGACCAGCGTCATGAGGGTCAGCACGGCACCGAGCAACACGATCGCGCCGATCGTGAGCAGCCCGACCTGCCACCACACCATGGGCGCCTCGTGTGACTCGGCGGTGACCTCCGCGAGCAACGTCGTGGCACCGTGCGAAGCTGTGATCACGGCTTCCTTCCTCTGTATCGACTGGCCTGGCCGTCCGACGGATCGTATGGGGTGTTTCCGTCAGCCGGCCAGCTGTTCGCGCAGCCGCCGGTCCGACCGTCGACCGCCGGCTGCGACCCCCGACCCGCCGTCGGTGTTGGATGGTGCTCGACGGACGGCCTGCCCGGTCGCCCGCGGGACGTCCTGACGGTTGGCCGTCGAGGACGCCACCGGCGACGAGGACAGGCGACAAGGACAAAGGGGATCCCACGATGAGCTGGACCTGGCGTTTCGAGACGGAGGACGGCGGCGCGGTCGCTCCCGCCGGCTCGTTGTCGTCGGAGTCGTTCCC
>NZ_CAAAFR010000153.1:0-7979 GCF_900634745.1 Protofrankia symbiont of Coriaria ruscifolia | reverse complement strand
CCGCCGGCTCGTTGTCGTCGGAGTCGTTCCCGACGCAGAGCGACGCCGAGACCTGGCTGGGGGAGACCTGGCAGGAGCTGCTGGACGCCGGTGTCCAGCAGGTGGTGCTCCAGGAAGCCGGCCGCAAGGTGTACGGCCCGATGAGCCTTCGGCCCGTCGACTAGCAGCCGGCCGAAGAGCGCGCGATCATGTCTTTCGCGCGCTCGGAGGCCAAAACCCTCGGGCTATGGGGCCGAAGAGCGCGCGATCATGTCTTTCGCGCGCTCGGAGGCGCTAACCGACGGCTTCCGGGTCGGTGACGACGACCCCGTCGAGGACGGAGTCGATCCGGGCCAGGATTTCGGGGTCCAGTTTCATTCCGGCCGCCTTGACGTTCTCGTGGACTTGCTCCGGCCGGGACGCCCCGATGATCGCCGATGCCACGTTGTCGTTCTGGAGCACCCAGGCCACCGCGAGCTGGGCCGGTGACAGGCCCGCGTCGGCCGCGACCGGCAGCAGATCCTGCACCCGGGTGAGGACCTCGTCGCGCAGCAGCCGCCGGACGAAGTTCGCGCCGTTCGCGCTGGTGGCGCGGGTGCCCTCCGGCAGCGGTTCGCCCGGACGGTACTTGCCGGTGAGCACGCCCTGCGCGATCGGCGACCAGACGATCTGGGAGATGCCGGCGGCCTGCGAGGTCGGGACGACCTCCGCCTCGATCGTGCGCCACAGCATCGAGTACTGCGGCTGGTTGGAGATGATCCGGTCGAAGCCCAGGTCGGCGGCTATGCGCACCGCGTCCGAGATCTGTGCGGCGGTCCATTCCGAGACACCGACGTAGAGGACCTTGCCGGCCCGCACGAGATCGTCGAAGGCTCGCAGGGTCTCCTCCAGCGGCACCGTCGGGTCGTAACGGTGCGCCTGATAGAGATCGAGATGGTCGGTGCGCAGCCGCCGCAGCGAGGCGTGGCAGGACTCGATGATGTGTTTGCGCCCCAGGCCCCGGTCGTTCGGGCCGGGTCCGGTCGGCCAGAAGACCTTGGTGAACAGCTCGTAGGACTCCCGGCGTACACCGTCGAGTGCCTCGCCGAGCACGGCCTCGGCGCGCGTGCCGGCGTAGACGTCGGCCGTGTCGAAGGTGGTGATCCCTTCGTCGAGAGCGGCCTGTACGCATGCGAGCGCCTGTTCCCGCTCGATCTGGTCACCGTGGGTGATCCAGTTGCCGTATGAGATCTCGCTGACGGACAGTCCGCTACGCCCGAGTCGTCTGTGCTCCACGCAGTTACCTTAAAGCGCTCGTACCTTGGGGTGCTCGGCCGCGGACCTGCAGATCTGCGGATCTGTGAACTTGCGGCTGTGGATCTGTGAAATTGTGGATCTTGCGGGTCCGCGGGCCCGCAAGATCATCGATCCTGGCCTGCGCGCGTCACCCGGGGCCGGGGCATCCGCCAGCGGGCGGGCAGGAGCGCGCGTTGCACCGAGTAGGCGCGGACCTTGACATGCGAGTCCGGGTACCTTTCCGTGACCCGGCGGCCGACCCGGCGGACCAGTACCAGCGAGTCGGCGACCACCGCGAGGATGCCCAGCAACATCAGACAGGTGGTGATCAGCCGTACGTACGTGTTGGGGACGATGCCGCCGACGAAGTACAGTGCGGCGGCGGCGAGGAAGAACGGTCCCACGTTCCTGCGGGTGTCGACGAAGTCCCGGGCCAGTACCCGTTCGGGGGCACGCTCGCGTGGTGGCAGCTTGTTGACGTCACCTGAGAGCATCGCCGTCCGGTACTCCCGGGTCGTCCGGCGACGCTCCTCGCGGGAGCGTGCCCGGGCCTCCTTGCGCGAAGCCGGGGTCGTCACGGCGCTGCCGCCGCGGGCGCGTGCCGCCCGCGCCTCACTGCGCTTCGGGGTGGGACGCCCCTTTCCCGATCCGTTTTCCGACCCGGTCGGGGTGCCCGAGCCGTTCCTGCGATCGGCGGCGGGAGCGGGCCCGGCCGGGACCACCGGTGCGTCCGCGGGATCGTTACGGGCGGGCGTGTGTCGCTTCAACAGTGCCATCAGGGCAGCGCCAGCATCTGGTCAAGGGCCTTCCGGGCGTACGCCGCGACGTCGGGGTCGACCGTGATGCGGTTGACCGTCTCGTCGTGGACAAGGGACTCAAGGGCCCACACGAGGTGGGGTAGATCAATACGGTTCATGGTGGAGCAGTAGCACACCGTACGGTCCAGGAAGACGATGGTCTTGTCAGGGTGCCGGTTGGCCAGTCTTTGTACCAGGTTCAGTTCGGTGCCGACGGCAAACGTGGAGCCGGGCGGGGCCTCGTCCACCGCCTTGATGATGTATTCCGTCGAGCCGACCAGGTCCGCGGCGGTCACGACCTCGTGCTGGCACTCGGGATGCACCAGCACGGTGACGCCGGGTATCCGGGCGCGGACGTCGTCGACGCAGGCGCGGCTGAACCGGCCGTGCACCGAGCAGTGTCCCCGCCACAGGATCATCCGGGCGTTCCGCAGCTGTTCCTGGGTGAGACCGCCGCCGGGCCGGTGCGGGTTGTAGACGACGCAGTCGTCCAGTGACATCCCCATCTCCAGCACGGCCGTGTTGCGTCCCAGATGCTGGTCGGGCAGGAACAGCACCCGTTCGCCGCGGCGCTGCGGCCCGAACGCCCACTCCAGCGCCCTGCGGGCGTTGGAGGACGTGCAGATCGTGCCGCCCCGCCGCCCGGTGAATGCCTTGATGGCGGCCGAGGAGTTCATGTAGCTCACCGGGACGGTGCCCTCGGCGAGGCCCGCGTCCGCGAGCGTCTCCCATGCCTGCTCGACCTGTTCGGCCGTGGCCATGTCGGCCATGGAGCAGCCCGCGGCAAGATCGGGGAGGATCACCTGCTGATGGTCGCCAGTGAGGATGTCTGCGCTTTCGGCCATGAAGTGCACGCCGCAGAAGACGATGTGCCCGGCCTCGGGCCGGGCGGCGGCCTGCTGGGCGAGTTTGAACGAGTCACCGGTCACGTCGGCGAAGACGATGACCTCGTCCCGCTGGTAGTGGTGACCGAGTATGAAGACGGAGTCACCGAGCGTTTCTCTGGCCGCTTTGGCCCGCTCGACGAGCGTCGGGTCGGACGCTGGTGGCAGCGCGCCGGGGCAGTCGACCCCGCGCTCGCTGTCCGGATCCGAGCCGCGTCCCAGCAGCAGCAGTTCCAGCGGTCCGGTCAGGGGCCGTGGGCGTGGCGTGACCGGAGGTGTTCCCGGCGATGTGACGCCGACGCGTTCGAGCGCGGGATGGATCGTCATGCTCGCTCCTCCGGCCGGTCGACCGGCTGTCTGCGCGGTCTGGCCGCACGCATGGGGACGTATGGTCGGTAAGACTCTAACTCGCGATACGGCCTTGTGTCCGCACTTGCCAGGACCTTGTGCCGCACTGCCTGGGACGAGTTCGCGATCACAGCTGTGTGCCGTGTGCTTGGTCGTCCGGGGACGTCCTGCGTACGATGGGAAGGCAATCGCGGCGGGCGGTGTTCCACGTAGGTGCGTGTGACGGCTTGCGGGTGACGGCCGCTGTCGCGGTGGCACGAACGGCGACCTTGCATGAAGGGTGGCGTCGCGGGCATCCCATGTTGTTGCCTACAGTGATGCGCACGTATTGCGAGTAGACGAATACCGGGCATCCCTGCACACGTAACTAGCCGGCCGAAGGAGGAGCGACCGTGGTTGCTGTCGCGACTCCCCACGCCCCAGGGAATACTCACTAGGGAGCAGCCTCCATGACAGTCCAGGACACGACGACCGATACGGCGACCGACGTGGACGCAGCGACTCGTCCGAGCACCGTCATCCTGACCGACCTGGCCGCGAACAAGGTGAAGAACCTGCTCGAGCAGGAGGGGCGTGACGACCTCCAGCTTCGGATCGCCGTACAGCCCGGCGGCTGCTCCGGCATGCGCTACCAGCTCTTCTTCGACGAGCGGCAGCTCGACGGCGACGTCCTCCTCGACTTCTCCGGCGTCAAGGTCGCGGTCGACCGGATGAGCAGCCCGTACCTCGGCGGGGCGACGATCGACTTCGTTGACACGATCGAGAAGCAGGGCTTCACCATCGACAACCCGAACGCGGCGGGTTCCTGCGCCTGTGGTGACTCCTTCCACTGATTCGTGGCGTTCCACCGATCGTTTGCGGCGTTCCACTGATCGTGGTGCCGCGGTGCGGGTAGTGGTAGGTACCCGAGGCCACACCGGCTGACGGCGTCCGTTCGGCGTGGCGTTGGTTGTGACGTCCGGTCCGGCTGGGACGACCGGTCGGACCGGACGTCTGTCAGGTCTATGTATCCCGCGTGTCCTGTGTTCTGTCTGCCTGTATTCCTGCGCGGACGGCTGGTTCGTGCCTGTGTGCCCGTGGTCTGGTCAGGAGCGACTGTAGGGACGCGGGCCGGACGGGCGCCGCCGTGCAGATGCGGCAGTTTCGGACGATGGCCAGGTAGAATCACGCATCGTGCGTATAGCCGTTACGGGTTCCATCGCGACCGATCACCTCATGCGCTTTCCAGGGCGGTTCGCCGAGCAACTGCTCGCCGACCAGCTGCACCGGATTTCCCTGTCGTTCCTCGTTGACGACCTGGTCATTCGGCGTGGGGGAGCGGCCGCCAACATCTGTTACGGGCTTGGGCGGCTGGGTCTGCGTCCCGTCCTCGTCGGGGCGGTGGGCGAGGATTTCGCCGATTACCGGTCCTGGCTCGACCGCAACGGAGTTGACACGGACTCGGTATATGTGAGCGAAATTGCTCACACCGCCCGTTTCGTATGTACCACTGACGACGACCTCTGCCAGATTGCGTCTTTTTACCCCGGCGCGATGAGCGATGCCCGGCTGATCGAGCTGCGCCCGATTGCCGAGCGCCTGGGCGGCCTGGACCTGGTGGTGGTCAGCCCGAACGACCCTGACGCGATGCTTCGCCACACCGACGAGTGCCGGGAACGGTCGATTCCCTTTGCCGCGGATCCCTCACAGCAACTCGCCCGGATGGATGGGCCGCAGATTCGCCGGCTGGTGGACGGCGCGGCCTGGCTGCTGTGCAACGACTACGAAAAGGGTCTGCTGGAGAGCAAGACCGGATGGTCGGACGCGCAGGTACTCCAGCGGGTGGGCGCACGGATCACGACGCACGGCGTGGACGGAGTCGCCATCGAGGTCGCGGGGGAGGCGCCGATCCGCGTGCCGGTCGTGCCTGCCCGGGTCACACCGGATCCGACCGGCGTCGGGGATGCTTTCCGTGCGGGTTTCTTCGCGGGGCGCGCGTGGGAGCTGTCGCTGGAGCGCAGTGCGCAGCTCGGCTGCCTGCTCGCCACGCTGGCGCTGGAGACCGTCGGGACCCAGGAGTACGAGACCACCCCGAACGACGAGATGCTCAAGCGGTTGTCGGAGACCTACGGAGCGGACGCCGCCGCGCAGATTGCGCCGCACCTGCCGACCGGTTGACACCTGCCCACGGGTTGACCCGGGTCGGGTTGGCCGGTGAACGCTCGGGCGGGAACCGGCGTCGGGCCGGCGGCCGGTCGGAGGCGCTCGGCCGGATGTGCTGCTTGGCCGGATGTGTCTGGCCGGACGTGACTGGCCGGACGCCTTCGGTCAGGTGAGACGGCGGACGAGGTAGGCCGTCCCACCTATGGGCAACGCCCGGGTCATGACCAACTCCTGGGAGCGCATGCGACACCAGGCGGGCACGTCCAGGTCCGCGGCCGGGTCGTCCGCCCACAGCGCCAGGGTGGCGCCGAGGTCGATCTCGCCGATGTGGCGAGCAAGTTCGATGATCGGTAGTGGGCATCGCCGCCCACGCGCGTCCACGGTGAACTTCGCCGCGTCCCACCGGGTATCGCGGTCGCTGCCGCCGGCCACGTCGTCGGTTCTCATGTCGCTGCTCGTCGTGGCATCCGTCGTACGGTTTGTCGTGTCGCCTGTCATGTCGTTTGCCGTGCTGTCTGTCATGCGGTTTGTCACAGTCCAGCGACCCCGGCCCGTTCACGGATGCGGGCGACCGCGTCCGGCAGGACCGCCAGCAGGGCGTCCACGTCCGCGGTGTCGGACTCCCGGCCGAACGACACCCGGATGTTCCCCTGTGTCAACGCACCCATCGCGGCGAGCACATGGCTCGGGGTGAGCGTGTCGGAGGTGCAGCTGGAGCCGCTGCTGACCGCGATGCCAGCCCGGTCCAACTCGTGCAGAAGCGACTCGCCGTCGACATAGAGGCAGGAGAATGTGAGCAGGTGCGGCAGCCGTCCGGCCGGGTCGGGGTCGCCGAGCACCTCGACGTCGGGCACCAGCCGGGGCAGGCGGGTCCGCAGCCGGTCCACATAGCCGGCGAGGCGTGGTACCTCGGCGGTGATCTCGACGGTCCGGGCGTGCAGGGCCGCGGCCGTCGCGACGATTCCCGCGACGTTGGGGAAACCGGCGACCCGACCGCCCTCGCGTTCGTCCGCGGGTAGCGGGTTGACCCACCGGCGACCCGTCCGCACTACCAGGATGCCCACGCCCGCCGGTCCGCCGAACTTGTGTGCGCTGGCACTGAGCAGGTCAGCGCCCAGCGCGGTGACGTCCACCGGTATCCGGCCGAGCGACATGGCCGCGTCCACGTGCAGCGGAACGCCTGCCGTGCGCAGCAGATCAGCGACCGCGGCCACCGGCTGGATGGTCGCGACCTCGTGGTTGGCATGCTGGAGGCTGGCCACCGCGGTGTCCGGCGGGGGAGCGAAGCCCACCGGGTCGACGCGGCCGAACCGGTCCACCCCGACGCTGCTGACCAGGCCGCCTGCGTTCTCGTGCCACTCGGCGGCATGCAGGATGCAGGAGTGCTCCACGGCGCTGACGAGTATGCGGGTACCCGACCGGCGGCGGGCCCGGGCCGCGCCGAGAAGCGCGAGCTGGGCCGCCTGGGTGCCCGAAGAGGTGAAGCTGACCTCGTCCGGACGGGCACCGAGCACCCCGGCGACCGTCTCTCGGGACGCGTCGAGCAGCATGCGGGCCCGCCGGGCGTCGCGATACAGCCGGGCGGGGTCCGCCCAGCCGTCGTCGATCGCGGCCAGCAGGGCTTCGCGGGCGGTCGGATGGAGGACGGCCGTGGAAGCATGATCAAGGTAGGCCGGCACGTTTCCCACGGTATGCCGGTGGTCCCACGGTGTGCCGGTGGTGGAAAGTCCGGATCCCCGCAAGCGCGGATCGCGGAAAGCTGCAGGCGAGCGCCCCGGACGTCCCGCGCGCCGGGCGGGCGGAACCGGAACAGGCGACAGCGGCTACCAGCCGGACTGCCTATCGGCCTATCGGCCGGACCCGACCCGCTCGGCGAGGAGAGGACGGACGGCGTTGAGCACGGTGGTGGCCTCGGTGCGCACCATCCAGTTCGGGTGGACGTCGGCGAACCTCACCACGCGGTCGCGGTCGATGACGACCACGGTGGGATAGGGCAGCGTCCACCGTCCGTTTCCAAGGACCACACTCAGATCGTGGCCGTTCTCAATGCTCTTCCGTTTCGACGCATCGTCCGGGTCGAATCCGATACCGAAGGCGTCGATCAGTGCGTACTCGCGGTCCGAAGCCACCAGGAACCCGAAATCGTGCCGTTTCTTGATCTCGACGAGCTTCTCCGGGATCTGCGGGCTGATCGCGACCAGCGGGACGCCGAGGTCGTGCAGGTGCGGGGCGAGCGCGAGGTGGTAGCCCGACAGGGCAGTGTTGCATGCCGGGCAGTCCGCGAACCGGAAGAAGATCAGTACTGCGGGCCCGTCCGCAAGCAGGTCGGTGAGGACGACCTGCCCCCCGTCGACCTCGGCGAGCGTGAACGGCCGCACGAGGTCACCGGTCTTGACGAAGCGCGCATGGTCGGCCTCGGCCTCCAGCGACCGGCGAAGGGTGGCCGAGGCCCGGAGCTGGTCGGCCGTCCATTCCACGTCCCGGGTGGCCTGCAGCGCGTCGAGCAGTCCCTGTACCGTCACCGAGAACTCCGGAGGATGCCCCGGCCTTCAGG